>JBATIN010000150.1:0-4210 GCA_049667765.1 Flavobacteriaceae bacterium | reverse complement strand
GCCTTGTGCAGGTACATCAATAAGAAGGGTTTGGTGGTATCGCGCCGCTTTTCCATCCAATCCAAGGTCAAGTCGGTAATGATATCGGTAACATAGCCAGTAACGGTAGTGTCACCATGTTGCGTATTAAAAACGGGATTGTAATAATCGCCTTGCCCTGGTAGAATTTTGAATTCGTCAAATCCTTTTGGGTTATTGCCAAAATGTAATTTACCGAACATGGCGGTCTGATAGCCCGAGGCCTTCAATAGTTGTGGAAAAGTAACATTCGTAGTATCAAAAGGGGATCTATTGTCTATTTTTCCATTGATGTGCGAATGCTTTCCGGTTAGAATAACGGCCCGCGAAGGCGCACAAATCGAGTTGGTTACGCTGGCGTTCGTAAACAACATGCCCTCATGGGCAAGCCGGTCGATATTCGGGGTTTGTATCAAGCGATCATCATAGGCGCTAATGGCCTGATAGGCATGATCATCGGACATAATGAAAACAATGTTAGGGCGGGTATCTTTTATATTCGCCAGCTCAGGGGTATCGCAAGACGATTGCAAAATGATGGCAAGCAGGAGACAAAGTGCAATTTTAATATTCACGAGACAGGATTTGCGTCGAAGTTAGCAAATAAAGATAAGGTTTAAGATGCTCCTATCACAACTTTGGCCTTGAATTACTGCAATGCATTAATCGTTTTTCTGATGGCCACCAAATTGGTCAACAGCTTTTCCAAATGATTCAAATGCAACATATTGGCCCCATCGCTTTTGGCGTTTGCAGGATCAAAATGGGTTTCCATGAAGATGCCATCCACACCTGTGGCTATGCCTGCCCGGGCAATGGTCTCGATCATATCGGGTCGGCCTCCGGTTACGCCTGAGTTTTGGTTGGGCTGTTGTAGCGAATGGGTAACATCTAAAACCACAGGGGCGTAGGCTTTCATGTTAGGTATTCCCCTGAAATCAACAATCATATCTTGGTAGCCGAACATGGTGCCACGATCGGTAATGCAAACTTGGGTATTGCCAGAATCGGTCACTTTGGTAACGGCGTGTTTCATGCTTTCGGGACTCATAAATTGCCCTTTTTTCAAGTTGACCACTTTGCCCGTTTTGGCGGCTGCCACCACAAGATCCGTTTGCCGAACCAAAAAAGCGGGAATCTGCAATACATCAACATATTCAGCGGCCATTGCGGCATCCGAAGTTTCATGAATGTCGGTAACAGTGGGCACCTTAAAGGTTTCCGATACTTTTCTAAGGATTTTCAAGGCTTTTTCGTCGCCGATGCCCGAAAATGAATCTACACGACTGCGGTTGGCTTTTTTAAAACTTCCCTTGAAAATATAAGGTATTTGAAGCTTATCGGTTACGGCAACTATTTTTTCGGCGATACGCAGAGCCATGTCTTCCCCTTCAATGGCACAAGGACCTGATAGAAGAAAAAAGTTGTTGCTAGCTGCGTGATTAATTTGGGGTATGAGGTCTAATCTCATAAAGTTATATTTTTAGCAAAGATAGCATTTTGAGCGTGTAAAGAAGCGCGGTAATTCGTGCGCTTAGGTTCAAAAGATTTGAAGGTGACAAAACAATAGGTTTTGGTTTTACGACGTTGTCTAATCAGCTATTGTTATTTTGAATAACAAGTTGGCACAGAATTGATCCCAAATCAATTTACTTATGCGTAACATTTTTTTAGGAGTATTACTTTTTAGCACCGTTACCTTAGCCGCCCAGTTTGGAAAAAACTGTGAACTTCGGCAGTTTAAGCTAAACCTGTTGAATCCGGGTATTGAATATGAGATGGCTTTGGGCACGAATACCACCCTTGATTTTAAAGTAGGTATTCAGGTTGCGTTGGATCCCGTGGTAGCAGAACCCTATAAGGACTTCGGCATTTTTCCCGCACTTGCGCTACAATACCGTTATTATTACAATTTTGAACAACGCCAGCGTAATAGAAGGCAGATTTATGGTAATTCTGCCAATTATGTAGCGCCGGCCGTGGCCGTTTTTAGTCCGAGTTTAGGTGGGGCCGAAGACCAAGAAGTGACCGGGGTATTTGGCTATGCAGGGTTGGTCACCGGAATTCAAAGAAGTTATAATTCAGGATTTAATTTCTCCATCGATGCAGGCGCCGCCTATTATTTAGGGCCGTTTGAAGGGCAGATACTTCCCGTGGTAAACCTCAGTATCGGTTTTATTTTTAGCGAGAAACGCTGGTGCGTGGGTAAATAGGGCTGCCTTTGCGGGCGGTCAACAGAACAACGTGCCGTTATGTTAAGCATTGAATCTTTCGCACGAGAATTATTTCTTAAAGTTTCGCTAAAGAAAGTGTTTCGCCGAGGTTAACTTTCTAGATTTAGCATGATCAACTTCTTTGTTATGCTAAAAAAACTATTTGTGGTCCTAATTCTTACGGGCTGTTTGACTAATACATCCCTATTTGCCCAAGTACAGGAAAAGGGCAATTTTTTTGATCTTATCAATTTAGAACGGCATCAGTTCAAGTTCGATCTGCTTTCACCCGGTTTCAGCTATGAGTTCGGAATATTTAAAAACGTGAGTGCATCGGGCGGATTAGGACTTGGATACGCCACCTACCAAGAAGGCTATGCCGTAGGTTTGACCCTGCATACCAGAATACGGTATTACCATAATTTCAATAGAAGAATAAACCAGAATAAAAATGTTTCTGGCAATTCTGGGAATTACCTTGCTGCGGCCAGAAGTATATTTTTCTCCCCTTTGCGGGTGGCGACCAATATTGAAGGTCCCGATGATTTTAATATCGGGTTTTATGGATTCACCTATGGCATACAGCGCACCTACAAAAGCGGATTTAACTTCAACGCAGAACTAGGTGCAGGCTATTATGTTGGCGATGGAGTGCCTTCGGGGTATGGCCCATTGTTCAATTTTAACTTTGGTTGGGTAGCGACTAAACGAAAATCACGAAAGCCGGTTTTTGATTAATTTTTAGCGGCACGCAATATTGGTTCAATTATTGAAGTTATACTACAATCTCTAAAACCAACCTAGGTATGCTTAAAACGCTTTTGTCGGCACTTTTTGTAAGTGTCTTTTTTTGTGCCAATGCCCAAACGAACAAGTATGTCGAAAAAGGACTTTTTAAAGCAAATGCCCTGATATCTGGGGTTTCGTATGAGCTGGGCGTCGGCAATATCAGCAGTTTTAATTTTGATGTCGTAGTGTTTCCCGGATCGGCTAAAAGAATTGATGACAGCTATGTTTATGGGTTGTTCGGTGGGGTACAGGCGGAGTATAGGTACTTTACCAATTTTGGAAGAAGAATTTCAAAATCGAAGAATATTAACGGCAATAGCGGTAATTATGTTGGCGTCGTTAACCAGTTTTATATAGGTAAGCCTATTGTGGGAGACTACGTAATGAGCAGTTCTTTTTATAACATAGTAGGCTTTACATATGGAATACAACGCACTAGGCCAAAGGGGTTTTATTGGAACCTTTCCTTTGGACCAGCCGTGGTTATTGATGAATATGACCCTGGAGCAACCCTATTTGTTGATATTAAATTGGGTTGGGTGCTTCGCAAGAGCAAGTAAAATAAACCCCTCAAAATCAGCGTTATAAAAATAACGGTACTTTAGGTTTTCTACAGAAAATAAGCAGTATCTTTGCACGCTTAAAATAGCAGGGGTACTGCTATTAATTTTTAGAATTATGGCCACAACAAAAAATATTGCGATCATCGCACACGTAGACCACGGTAAAACAACCTTGGTCGATAAGATCATGCACCATTGCCAATTGTTCAGAGACAACCAGAACACCGGAGAACTTATATTGGACAATAACGACCTAGAGCGCGAGCGAGGTATAACCATTACCTCAAAGAACGTTTCAGTTGTTTATAAAGACACCAAAATCAATATAATCGATACCCCAGGTCACGCCGATTTTGGTGGTGAGGTGGAACGCGTATTGAATATGGCCGACGGGGTTCTTTTATTGGTTGATGCCTTTGAAGGCCCTATGCCACAGACCCGTTTTGTGCTTCAAAAAGCTATCGATCTAGGGCTGAAGCCATGTGTAGTAATTAATAAGGTCGATAAAGAGAACTGTACCCCGGAGGAAGTTCATGAAAAAGTGTTCGACCTTATGTTCGAATTGGGTGCCGAAGAATGGCAGCTCGATTTCCCGACCGTATATGGTTCGGCCAAGCACAATTGGAT
>JBATIN010000149.1:0-1642 GCA_049667765.1 Flavobacteriaceae bacterium | reverse complement strand
ATACAGAAATGCACATTGGAACGTGGAAGGAATCGATTTTCACAGCAAGCACGTTTTCTTCGAGGAAGAATATGGTAAATTGGAAAAAACGATCGACGAAGTTGCGGAACGGATTAGAATGCTCGGCTTCTATTCACCCGGAAGGTTGAAGGATTTTCTTGAGCTTTCACGCCTCAACGAAAACGGGCCTGAACAAAATGACAGTGCAGGCTTCATGGAACTGTTGTTAGAAGACCATCAAAGTATCATACAGTTCATACGCAAGAGTATAGGCGAAAATGCCGAGGCGCACCATGACGAAGGTACGGCCGATTTCATTACCGCCGTAATGCAAATGCATGAACAAATGGCGTGGATGTTGCGTTCCTCTTTAAAAACTTTTAGCTAAATTAAATCAGAAGAATAATTTACACGGCAGGGTAAACCTTGCCGTTTTTTAATAGTTATATACATGTCAAAATCAAAAGAAAAAATTTACGACGAATTTTATACGGCCGTTAACATGGCACCTAAAGAATTGGAAGAATGGCTACAAACTGATAATTCCCAAAACGTAGGCCAAGACAGCGGCGACGGAGAGGCCATAGGCCATAAAAGCGGAAAGAAAATCATTGCCATCAAGAAAAAGAACAAAGCAAACTTATCAGAAGCCGATTATGACCACATGAACAAGGTGGTAGGCTATATCAACAGGCATAAGGCGCAGCAACCAGATAGCGGGATTAAGACTTCAAATTGGCGCTATAGTTTGAAAAATTGGGGGTACGATCCATGTAAGGAATTGAATTGTGATTAAAACAGCTACCATGAACGAATGGTTTAAATTTTCAATGAATGGCCTGTGGGCCATATGTCTAACAGGAATTGGAATATATCTTGTAATTATAGTATTCACGCGATTATGTGGGAAACGAAGCTTTTCAAAAATGAACAGTTTTGATTTCGCCATCACGGTCGCGTTGGGTTCAATGGTCGCCACTACTGTGCTTTCGAAATCTGTTAGCCTTTGGGATGGCATTATTGGTCTGGCAATTTTATACATTCTTCAATTATCTACTGCTTACTTGAGGCGGTATGCCGTATTTGCCAAAATTACCGATAACACTCCGCTCTTATTAATGGACGGCGCAGAAATACTTCACGGTAATTTAATTAAGGCTAAAGTCACAGAATCTGATTTACGTGCTAAACTTAGGGAGGCAAATGTACTTGAACTTTCGCAGGTTAGGGCAGTCATATTTGAGACTACTGGCGATATTGCAGTTTTGCACACCGATGATGCCGATCAGGCTTTGGAAGATTGGCTTATTTCTGGAGTTACAAGATAGTTTTCTTCTTTAAAACTAAAAAAAACTCTCAGGTTTTTTAATGTCCAAAGGCTTTTTACCAATCTGAAAACAACCACATGCTCTATTTTACAATAGTATAATACAGGTAAAATAAAGCACTAACATCTCTAAAAATATTGCGTTATGCGCTAAGGATGTAATTATTATTACGATTCTATTTCGATTATTGATTTGGTTACAGAAAAGAATAGGTTCGTTTATCTAAAATAAAATCCGCTAACTGCGGATTTTTATTGAGATTATGAAGTATTTCTCCTAAGCGGTCAGAGCCATCTGATTCTGATGTTCTTGGT
>JBATIN010000148.1:0-6282 GCA_049667765.1 Flavobacteriaceae bacterium | reverse complement strand
TCTTTGTCTTTTTCGCTCATTTCGGTAAATGGCAAGCTATTATCAAAGCCTTTTGAAGGGTCAATAGCCCTGTATTTTTGGTAGTATTTATCAGGGACTTGCAATGGCGTATGCGGAGCGTTAAAAGAAAGATAACAGAAGAACGGCGTATCACTTTTTTTGGTGATAAACTCTAAGGCCTTGTCGGTAAAAATATCGCTACAATAACCTTCATAGGCCTCTTGTGCTCCATTATGCCACAACACCGGGTCAAAATAACTGCGATCACCCTTGAACCAGGTGGTAAAATCGCCCACTTGGCCCATACCTCCTGAAAGATGAACGACCGACTCGTCAAAGCCTTGATCCATGGGTCGTGACGGATAGCTATCGCCCAGATGCCATTTTCCAAAAATTCCGGTTCGGTAATTCGCCTCCTTCAACAGTTCGGCAAGGGTTATCTCACTTGTCGCCATGATGGCACCCCCGTTGTAGGTATCGCGCACTCCTGTTCGTAACGAATAGCGCCCGGTCATTAAGCTAGAACGCGTAGGGGCGCATACCGGCGAAACGTAAAAATTATTGAAGCGCAGGCTTTCTTTGGCAAAAGCATCGATATTCGGCGTCTTTACATGAGGATTGCCATTGGCACCCAAGTCCCCGTAACCCTGATCATCGGTAATGATCAGAATGATATTGGGGCTATCGTTATTTTGGGCGTACATGCAAACATGTAGCACCCAAAATACGATAACAACAAAAGGACTATATTTTTTTAGCATGCGCCTATTCCTCCACAAACAAATAATTCAATTTAAGGCTGTTGAACTCGTTGTTGAATTCCCCAATTTCTTTTTCGATAAGGGCATCGAAGGTTTTTAGCTGTTCGTTGATCTTGCCCGTAAGTTCGTTCTTCACCTCAATATCTTGATCGGTAGGCGGAAAATCGCCATAGCCCATCATCCCCGTCAACGCGCCCAACTTATTGGTCAGTCTTATTGGAAAGTTCAAGGGATCTTGCCCACTTCGGTTCTGGGTCTGATACAGTGCCTTTTCTACCGTTTCGAATTTCTCTTTCATGGTTTTGGCCTTTTCCACCAAATCTTTGGTTTGGGTATTGCCTTTGTATTGCTTCGTAAAGGCCTCGAGCTGGGTGTTCACCTTTCTCATTTTTTTAATGGATTGATGTGCCTTGTCGATCGTAGTATTGACTTCTTTAATATAATCGAACTGATTTTGCATATCGGCGACCGAAGTTTCGGCTCTAGGGTCGGGCAGTATGGTGAAATTCTGTGAAGCCTCTTTTCCATTAACGCTCAATTGCACCTTATAATCTCCGGGTACGGCTTTGGCCCCATTGAGATTAGCGCCCCAAAGGATCATACCATCCAATTTTTCGGCCCCTTTGCTTTTGGTATCCCATACGTGGGTATTGCCCCCTTTTTTGACCTCCAATTTTTCATCCTTCTCCTTGGCCGTATTACTGAATGATGCCAAGGTATCACCTTTCATAGAAAAATAGGTCAATGAAACACTGTCTTTTTCAGAAAGGTCTTTTAGGAAATAATGGGAAATAACCCCATTAGGTAGATTCTGCCCTTCGGTCTTTGAAGGCTCTTTTCTTGACCTGCCTTGTGTACGGTAGGAATCCTTTGGTTTGTACAAGATCATTTGGGCATTTCGGTCGATCTTTGTGGCCTGTTGAATGACCGAAAGATCATCGATCATCCATAAACTTCGGCCCTGGGTGGCTACGATCAAACTATTGTCCTTAATCGTTAAATCAGTAATCGGTACGATAGGAAGGTTCATTTGAAAAGCACTCCAGTTCGCCCCGTCATCGAAGGAAATATACATTCCGGTTTCGGTTCCTGCATATAGCAAGCCCTTTTGTTTTGGGTCTTCACGAACGACACGCGTAAAATGCCCATCATTTATACCGTTCGTTATTTTTATCCATGTCTTGCCAAAATCGGTGGTTTTATAAAGATAAGGCTGAAAATCGCCCAACTTGTAACGGGTGGCGGCCACATAACAGGTACCCTCATCAAATGCGGAAGGTTCTATGCTGTTGATCATATTCCATTCCGGCATGTTCGTCGGGGTAACATTTTCCCATGATTTGCCGCCGTCTTTTGTAACATGGATCAAGCCGTCATCGCTTCCGACCCAAAGAAGACCTTCTTTAAGCGGACTCTCATTTGCCGCGAATATGGTACAATAATATTCTACCCCTGTATTATCTTGCGTAATTGGCCCTCCACTGGATACTAATTTTGTAGGATCATTTCGGGTAAGGTCGTCACTCAATAATTCCCAACTTTGACCTTCATTGGTGCTCATGTGCACATGCTGCGAAAAAGTATACAGTTTTTTAGGGTCGTGCTTGCTGAAAATGATGGGGAAATTCCATTGAAAACGATACTTGAAACCTTCAGCACCATATCCCATTGGATTATCGGGCCATACGTCGATTCCGCGAACCGTATTTTTATCATGGTTTACTCGGGTCAGGAATCCGCCATAGCTTCCACCATATACAATATCATCATTTTTTGGGTCTACGGCGATCCATGCCGATTCGCCTCCTGCAGTCTCTTCCCAATCTTCTTCGGTAATTCCGCTGCCATCACTACGGTGCTTCACACGTTGGGTAGAATTGTCTTGTTGCGCCACCAAAATGCGGTACGGAAAAGAATTATCGGTCGTTACCCTATAGTATTGCGCTGTAGGCTGATTCATATAGGTACTCCAGGTTGTTCCGCCATCGTAGCTCACCTGTGCCCCACCATCATCGGCGATAATCATTCTTTTCGAATTTTCTGGGGCTATCCAAAGGTCGTGATGATCCCCGTGCGGGGCATTGTGATCGCTGAACGTTTTACCGCCATCTGCTGATTTATGGTACGAAACGTTCATTATATAGACCACATCTTCATCTTCCGTATCGGCATACACCTTTGTATAATACCAGGCACGTTGTCGTAATTTTCGATCATCGTTGATCATCTCCCATTTTTTGCCACCATCATCACTTCTGTAGAGTCCTCCTTTTTCCTTGTTTTCGACCATGGCGAAAACTCGGTTAGAATTTAAAGGGGACACTGCAACACCGATAATCCCCAAAGTATCTTTTGGGAAGCCCTCGTTTTTGGAAATTTCCTTCCACGTTTCACCGCTGTCGGTACTTTTCCATAGTGCGGAACCTTTACCGCCACTGATCATACTATACGGGGTGCGCTTGGCCAACCATGTAGAAGCGTAAAGCACCCGAGGATTGTTTGGATCGATAATCAGGTCTACGGCGCCCGCTTCGTTGCTCACGTACAAGGTTTTGTTCCAAGTTTTTCCGCCGTCAATGGTTTTGTATACGCCGCGTTCATCAGTTGGTTTGTAGATATTTCCCAGAACCGCGGCATAGGCGATATCGGCATTTTTAGGGTCGATCCGTATTCTCGGTATGTGCCGACTTTCCGGCAAGCCGGCGAAGGTCCATGTTTTTCCGGCATCGACCGTTTTCCAAACACCATAACCGGAGGAAACGTTACCCCGAATAGTACTTTCCCCTCCTCCTACATAAATTACATTATGATCGCTTTGGGCCACTTCTACCGATCCGATACTGCCACCGAAAAAGCCGTCTGAAATATTTTCCCATTCCAGGCCGCCATCGGTGGTTCTCCACACCCCACCGCCGGTCGCGCCCATATAAAATAGTTTTGGTTCGCCTGGTACGCCAGTCACCGCTGCTGAACGGCCGCCACGAAAAGGGCCTAGTTCACGATATTGAGCACTAGAATAGAGCTCTTGTGGCACTTGTACAGTTACCGCATTGGTTTTTTTACGCCGTTGCGCATCAACATTAGTTGGAATCAATAAAATGGCAAGCAAAAATAGGCTTGCCCAAGGGTAGAATTTTTTCATTTTCGAGTGTGAATTTCTGTTCGCAATTAGTTCTGCCTAAATGTAAAAATAAATTGTGGGAAGCACCAATTTTTATCTAATTTATAAAAGCGTCACAATTTTATTGCGAATAGCGTAAAGTACAAGCCCAATCCTATTTTTTACCTGCAGTTTTTCATGTAATGCATCGCGATAGCCTTCTATGGTTTTAGGACTTAGAAACATGACGTCGGCGATCTCTTTATAGGTCATTTCGGTACAGGCCAGTTTTAAGAATTCAAGCTCCCGCTCTTTTAATTGGATAGTGTCATTCTTGTGATGCAAGGTACCCACTAAAATTTGGGTGACGGTATTGGTATGGTAGTACCCATTTTCTGCAATTTGAACAAGGGCCTCTTCTAAAATTTCACGTTTTGTGTCCTTCATTAAATACCCTCTTGCCCCGGCACGTAACATTTTTAAAATGGTATTCTCGTCTTCTTCGATCGATAGGGCCAATACCTTTACTTCAGGATATTTTTCGGTAAGTATTTCAGTAGTTTCAATTCCGTTCAAAATAGGCATATTGATATCGATTAGGACAATATCAGGGGCTTTTGACTTCTCTAAACACTCTAATAGTTCTTTGCCATTTTTACAAACATAGAGTGATGTAAATTGGTCAAAACTTTGCACTAAATCGCTTATCGCCTGCGAGAGCAAGATGTGATCATCTACTATGGCTACAGTGTAGTTCATTCTTTTTATTATTACGTTTCTCCAACTGATGGAAGGGCAAGCTGTTTAAAATTGGTCCAAAATTCAACAGTTTGTAACGTCGCCGTTACCTTTTGAAATTTATTAATAAAGTCTGTCGAGGCTACTCACAAAGACGATGTTTACTTATTAAATGGATACTGCAATCGGAGCATCGTACCCCTGTTTTTTTCAGAATCAATTTCGAGATCCGCATTGATCAATTTGGCCCTATTCTTCATGTTCTTGATGCCAATGCCCGAAAAATCTAGGCTTTCGTCAAAACCTATCCCGTTATCATCGGCAGTTACGGTGAGGTTGCCATCCATATAATCAATACCTACACATAGGGTCGATGCCTTTGAATGTTTGATCGTATTTGAAAAAAACTCTTGCAGTATGCGAAAAATTATCACTTCTTCTTTTGGATTCAAAGGTTTTGGGCTGCCATCGACCGTTAAAGAAGCATCGATGAATTTTAAACGATTGAAACGTTCCATTTCGAGTTGAACCGCTTCTTCCAACGAAAGATTTTTCAAGGCCTCTGGATTGATCAACTTTGAGAGTACCCTTAGTTCTTTTATGGCATTACCAATGGTTTCCGAAGCTTCTTCCAAGGCTACTGATTTGTCGGGCACCATCTGCACCTGTATCTTTGCCAAGGTCATTAACTGACCTATATTATCGTGTAGCTCCCAACTGATGTTGCGCAAGGTTTCTTCACGGATCTCGATTTGGGTTTCAGAAAGTTCGCGCTCAAAAGATTCCTTGGCTTCGACCTGTTCCAATAGCAGGACATTCTTCCTCCTTAGAAAAAGAATGAACAAAACAATCACGGCAAGTGCCAGGCAAAAGGCAATTACCGAAAAGATGATTAGAAACGATTGGGCTTCTCCCTGCTCCATATAAATCCGATACTAAAACAACCATACAAAATAAAGTTCAACAGAAGAAGGATGACAATAGAATATATGTTGTTCCTAAAATTAAGATAATCTGATAATAACATATAAGGCACCATACCGATATTAAAAAGCAACAGCCCTGTCGAGACCCAAAAAGGCAAGGTACGACTTAGGTTCAGGGCATCGTCACTTTGTAATAATTGTCGAAAATGCAACAGCGCACATATCAAGGTAAATACGGCCCCGACCATAAACGTATATTTCTGCAATCCCGCACCGTCCCATTTCATTAAGCTAAAAAGGCCATACAATAAGAAGACCGCTGCCAGAACCTTGATCGCCATCTTGCCTTTTCTGTCTTCTATAATCGTATGGTACCAGTAAAAATAAAAGGATATACTGACCATAATGTAAATATTGTACATCATGAAGGTTCTCATGGAGAACACATTAATCAATATCGCAGAGAGCAACTCTATTAGAAATGTGCACCAAAGAAAGTAAACTAGGTAAGTTTCTATGCGCGGCCGATTTTTATTATATGTAGCACTAGCAATGACACAAGCAATAAGTTGAAAGAATACGCCAAATAATGTCAAGTACTTTAACTCCATAGAACAAACATGTTATCGGTTCTTACTTATAACAACATTGCGTATAGTCCAACGCCTTTAAATTGGTCAAGTCTTTGTTTTGTCCATTCTGTGGAGGCGCGAAATTATTAGCCGCTGAAGCCTTCATAGCCGTTGGTACTATATAC
>JBATIN010000147.1:0-24131 GCA_049667765.1 Flavobacteriaceae bacterium | reverse complement strand
TCAATAAGGTTGACCAAAACTTCGGTATCTGTATCCGAATGAAAGACATAGCCCCTTTTGGTGAGCTCCTTTTTAACAGATTCGTAGTTCTCGATGATTCCGTTATGAATAATCACCAAATCACCTGAATTTGAATAATGTGGATGTGAATTTACATCATTGGGGACCCCATGAGTTGCCCAACGGGTGTGGCCGATGCCCAAATTACCTTTTAACGAAATGCTGGTTTTAGACTTGTTTATCAAGTCTTCTACCTTACCTTTTGTTTTTGAAAGGTTGATCTGATTCCCGTCGAACAAAGCCACCCCGGCACTATCATAGCCGCGGTACTCTAATCGTTGTAATCCTTTTATAATAATGGGATAGGCATCACGATGGCCTATATATCCTACAATTCCACACATAAACTTTAATTCTTTTTAGGTATAGTTAATTTGAGGGCAAAAGTAATACGCTCTACTGAATCAGCTCAAATCATCGGATATAAAACGTATAATTTCTTCAAGTGGTATGTAAACCCCTAAATACTTTGCTTAAATAGCATGTATAGCGATAAGCTTTGATGATAAAAACCTAGTAGTTAATCACTTAGTTCGCTTTGGTATAATGTATTTCAAGCTTCAATCGCTTGTCTTGTTCAGAAGGATCTACCTCGCCACCGTATAAAATAGTGCCAAGTGGGGTTAAGGTAGAAGCGATCGGTAGGTTTTTTTCAGTATCGGCAGGCACTTCCAAAATCGCATTCGCAGTACCGATATAATTGATATCAGGTGTCAAGGTTACAGCCAAAGTGGCGTTAGTAGAGTCGCGCAAGACAATATTGTTCAAATGATTCGTAATTCTGACGGTGTATTTAAGCCCTAGATCACCCGATTTTTCTAAAATACCGTCATATTGAGGATAATAATATAGAGGTGAGTCCTTTAACGGTGTAGGCTCCGTGTTCACATTGAACAAAAAGGCATTCGTTTCTGCATTGTAGACATATAAACGTGGCGGTTCAACCGAATTTATGGGTAGCTTGTTACGGTCTACATAAAAAACAAGATTCGCTTCGTTGATGATCCAATTATTCGCTTTTATTTGATCGATCAACGCGGTTGCCTGTGTTTCGTCTTCACCAAAGAGCTTAAGTTCGGCATACGAGCCTGCCCCTCCCTTAAGATAAAGATTTGCAGAATTTTGGTTCGTATCCATTTGATCTGCTATTTCTGAAGGATAACTATCGTTCAAGAAGGTGTTTATGGCATTGCCCGTGGTCACACCACTTACCGAACGCAAAAAATAGATGACATAATCTTTTTCTGCAGGATTAGTGGGAGCCTCCCCTAATGTATTCACACTATCAAATTCATAAGAGACCGTAATGGTGGCCTGTTTCAGGTCTAACAACATCATGATTTCATCATCTAAGGTTGATAGGTTCAAACCTCTAATAAAATCATTAAAGTTGGCCTGACTTAATAACTCGGCACTTCCTTCTTTGTCCAAGAGGTTTTGCTGAAAAAATAGGCTATCTAGTTGTACCCTGATGCCTGGAAGGTACCTGTTTTTCAACGCTAACCGTTCATCATCTTCGGTATCGGGATCATCGTAGGTATTGTACACAAGAATGTCTTCATTACTGATGGTTACTTCTCCTTCAAACAAAACATCGGAAACAAAAGCCGGGGAAAACTCTTGGTTAGAAAAATATTCTTGGCCTTCCAGAAAATTGGTATTAGGGTCAAGATCTCTTAAATAATAGTTAGAACGTTCTACCTTTAGGGTAAAAGCATCTGGAATGTCATCGCTAAGATTGGCCCCATAAATGCTGTCTAAATCGTACTTTTTCGGAAAAAGGTTTGCCGTGGTATCGGTATCTTCGGCATCATTGATGCCATCGCCATCAGTATCAACGTTCAAGGGATCCAGGCCTAACGCCTTTTCACGAGCATTGGTCAAGGTGTCACCGTCACTATCGTTATTGGCATCGTCTTCGAACCCTGGTTCCAAAACATCATCGACCCCGTCACTATCGCTATCGCGAACTGTTGCGGCACTCGTTAAATACGGAATATGTAGGTGTACGCTTACTACTCTTTCATTTTCCTTTATGGTGCTAACAAAACTGTCTGTATCGGCTGCATCTTCCACGGCCTGTGAATAGCTGCCAAATACGGGGTTACCCGAAGCAAGTTGTATCTGTGAGTTTATGCTGGCGGTTGTTTTGCCATATGCAGGATCATTAAACGTACCCAATTGGTATAAGGGCAACTTGTTTGAATAAACAGCTTTTAGTTTTTTATTAGCGGTGAACACATCAAATGTTTCCGTACCGGTGCTAAAAGGTTCACCACCCAAAACACCTGCCCCAATGGTAGTCAAATCTTTTTCACATGAAAACAATACTAGCACCAAAAAAATCCCTGCCCAAGCAGAAAATTTGAATCTATTCAAAAAACTCATTTAGATTATTTTAAAACTTGAGTGTTATAAAAATTTGCGTACGCTTCTTCAAATTCTTGTAAAGTAACGTAAGGCAACACCGGTTTTTTAAGGTTGGAAATATGATTTTGTAACTCTTCGGGAATTTCTTCCGTGGCTAAAATAACAGCATCGGAATGATCTACGGCTACTTTTAACAAATTATTATAAGAGGGTTGTGCCAATGACGCTATACTATCTTTATCGATGCCATCAAAAGCGATTTTGTCGATCATGGTACTATCCAATTCGCCTTCAAATGAACGGCCGTACACCGATATAACGATTTTGCTTTCACTTAACAAGGGTTCGTCAGCATAGTATTTTTTTAAGTAAAGTGGTAACAAAGAGGCCATCCAACCGTGTATATGGATAATATCGGGCGACCAATTCAATTTTTTCACCGTTTCCACTACACCTTTGGCAAAGAAAATGGCCCGTTGGTCGTTATCAGGGAAAAGGTTGCCTTCGGTATCCGAGAATGTCGCTTTTCTTTTAAAGTACTCATCGTTGTCGATAAAATAGACCTGAATTCGTTCGCGAGGTATAGACGCCACCTTAATAATCAAAGGCATATCCATATCATTGATGACCAAATTCATTCCCGACAATCTTATAACCTCATGAAGCTGGTGCCTACGCTCATTGATATTTCCGTACCGTGGCATAAAAATCCTGATCTGGCCACCGTTGCTGTTGACCATTCTCGGGGTTTCGTAAGACATTAAGGAAACTTCGTTTTCTGGTAGGTAGGGTACTAATTCTGAAGATACAAACAATATCTTTTTACCATTCATAAAAGCTATATTTTGTTAACCGTGTTAACGGAATTGCAAAATTACAAAATTTATGCAGATTAGCCGTAATTATAGTAAGTTTGCTGGCCTTAACCCAATATTCATGCAAGTAATCAACACTCGCAAAGCGTTAATATCGATACTTTCTACGTTTGGCAAAGACCAGAAGTTAGGCCTTGTACCTACCATGGGGGCGCTACATCGTGGCCATATGGCCTTGGTAGAGCGGGCTCTTCTGGAAAATGAAAGAGTGGTCGTCACCATTTTTGTGAACCCTACCCAATTCAACAATAAAAACGATCTTAAAAAATATCCTAAAACTCTTGAGGCCGATGTAAGGCTCATTTCACAGGTATCTGAAAAAATTATTGTATTTGCGCCAACGATTAGTGAAATGTACAACAATGATGTAAATGCTAAAACATACCAGTTTGATGGACTTGAAAAAGTAATGGAAGGGGCTTTTAGAGAAGGTCATTTTAACGGGGTAGGCACTATCGTTGAAAGCCTTTTTAGGCTCGTTGAACCCGACCGTGCCTATTTTGGCGAAAAAGACTATCAACAATTACTGATCATTAAAAAACTGGTGCATAAGCTAGCAATCCCAATCGAAATCGTAGGATGCCCTATAATAAGGGAAGCAAACGGACTCGCACTGAGTTCTCGCAATGAAAGACTGCCGAAAACCCTTCGTGAAGATGCCGGGTTTATTTATGCCACCCTAAAGACTGCCAAAAAACACTTTGGCACAAAAAGTGCTGACAAGGTTAGGCAGTGGGTAACACAACAATTTAATAAACGGTCCGGTTTTAAGTTAGAGTATATAGAAATCACCGATGCAGAAACATTGCTGCCCTTAAAAAGAAAACAGAAAAATAAAAAATATCGGGCATTTGTTGCCGTTTACGCCGGCGAGGTTCGGCTAATAGACAATATTGCCTTATAATTCATTAATTTTGCGCCATGCAGATTGAAGTAGTAAAATCAAAGATCCACCGGGTAAAAGTAACCGGTGCCGATCTAAATTATATAGGAAGCATTACTATAGATGAAGATCTAATGGATGCCGCCAATATTGTACGAGGTGAAAAAGTACAGATCGTAAACAACAACAATGGCGAACGATTGGAGACCTACGCTATACCCGGAGCTCGCGGCAGCGGTGAAATAACCCTTAATGGGGCGGCTTCACGTCGTGTTGCGGTAGGTGATATTCTTATTTTGATCTGTTATGCCAGAATGGATATCAAGGAAGCAAAAACTTTTAATCCATCTTTGGTATTCCCCAATGAAGAGAACAACCTCTTGAACTAAATTTTGAGCAACCGACTAAAAAAAGTTTTAAAAACTATTCTGCCCATTGCATTTGGGGTATTTTTAGTTTGGTATTCCTATCATAAAACGTCTGTCCAAGACCGAGAAGAAATCTTGTTCTACATAAAGGAGGCCGACCTTTTCTGGGTAGGCATCTCCATTATTCTGGGTATTTTGGGTCATATATCAAGGGCCGTTCGGTGGAATTATTTATTAGAACCCCTAGGCTATAGGCCCAAGCTGAGCACCAATATTCTTATCATCCTTATGGCCTATTTTGCCAATTTGGGCATCCCAAGAACAGGCGAATTTTTGAGGGCCACCGCTTTGACCACTTACGAAGGGGTACCCTTCGAAAAAGGCTTTGGCACCATCGTCACCGAAAGGGTGATCGATGTTATTATGCTCTTGGCCATTGTCGCCATTACCCTAGTATTGCAGACCGACATCATCCTCAGTTTTATTAAAGCCCGTGGATTTGATTTTACGAATATTTTACTATTCGCCGTTGTGGGCATTTTGGCAATGGTATTTTTTCTACTCTTCGTTAAAAAGTCTAAACACGCCTTGGCCAAAAAAATAAAGCACTTTGTTAAAGGCTTGCTCGATGGTGTTTTCAGTATTTTTAAAATGAAGCACAAATGGGCTTTTGTGTTTCATACCTTATTTATTTGGGGATGTTATATAGGTATGCTCTGGGTCATAAAATATACCGTACCCGAAACCATAAATCTCACCTTGAGCCAGCTCATGGTCGCCTTCGTCGCCGGTGCGTTTGCCATGGCAACCACGAATGGAGGTATAGGCCTTTACCCTATTGCCGTGAGTAAAGCATTGGCCATTTTTGGGATCAGTGCGGTTTCTGGCGATGCTTTTGGATGGATCATGTGGATCTCACAAACACTTATGATCGTCGTTTTTGGTGCAATATCCTTTCTGGTATTACCGTTATTGAACAGAAACCGATAGTTTACTATCGCCAAACTACTTTCCATGAAACGGATTTTTAGCCTTTTTGCCTTATCGTTATGTTTTGCCTTGAACGCCCAAGTTACTAGAGAAATCTTTGAATCGTTTAAGCTACAAGAGCGTAGAGATGTAAGCTATTATTTTCCGGAAGACTATGATAAAGAGAAGAAATACCCGCTTATTGTAGTTCTCGATGGCGATTATCTTTTTGATCAAGTGGTTGCCAATGCCAAATTCTACAGCCAGTTTCATGGTATGCCCCAAAGTATTGTTGTAGGGGTACACCAAAGTAAAAATGGTATTCGTTTGGAAGACTGTGCTTGGGACCCCGAAACCGGACTACCTTCTGAAAAAGCAAAAAAGTTTTTTGAGTTTTTGGGTATGGAAATCATTCCGTATCTCGACCTAAACTACAGCACCGCCCCATTCAAAATGATCGTAGGCTATGACATTTCTGCAAACTTTACCAATTATTGGTTATTTAAGGATAACTCGCTCTTTAATGCCTATGTCAATATTTCTCCAAATCTAGCCCCAGAAATGAATACTAGGGTACCTGAGCGTTTGGGCGCATTTAATAAGCAGATTTTCTATCAGGTCATTGTAGAAGGTGAAAAAAACGACAATACTGCAAAAATAATGGCCATGGACAAATCGATCAAGGCCATTAACAAAGAATCATTGCATTATTATTTGGACGAATACCCGACTGCAGATCATATTTCAATTGCCACCTACGGACTTGGAAAAGCCTTTGACAACATTTTTGGTATGTTCAAGCCCATTAGTCCTAAAGAATATAAGACCCAATTATTGACCTCCGAAGGACCGGTTTTTCAATATTTAGAAGATAAATATAAAGGAATCGAAGAACTCTTCGGTTTCACCAAAGCGGTAGATCTTAACGATGTGATGGCCATTTATGCGGGCATTCGTAAAAAAGAGGACACCGAATCATTAAAACCATTGTCTGATCTTTGCAAGCGAGAATTCCCCGGTACCATGCTTGGGTTCTACTTTGAAGGCGAATACTACGAACAGACGGGCGACCCCAAAAAGGCTTTAAAAACTTTTGAAAAATCATTCGGTATGGACGAGATCGACTTCTTGACCAAAGAAATGGCCTTGGAGAAAATCGACGCCTTGAAAGCCGATTTTGGGTTTTAACCGAAAAATTGTCTCTTTAAGCATACTTTAGGGGGAAATTCTCTTAATAAACAAAAGCTTTCTAAACACAGTAAGCCTAGCTCAAAAGTCTGCTACCTTTTGAATCCTTTTGCTACCTTTAACGCCAGTCCTTAAATAATCGGAATGGCCAAAACAAAAACAGCATTTTTTTGTCAAAACTGTGGTACCCAATATGCCAAATGGGTAGGGCAATGCTCCGCTTGTAAAGAATGGAATACCGTAGTAGAAGAGGTCGTTCAAAAAGAGGAGAAATCGGGTTGGAAAACCCCATCGAACTCCAGCAAGAAAATTGCAAAACCCTTACGGGTCAATGAAATTAGCACGGATAAAGAACTGCGCCTTAATACATACGACCTAGAATTCAACCGGGTCTTGGGTGGCGGTTTGGTGCCAGGGTCATTGGTGCTTCTTGGCGGTGAACCAGGCATCGGCAAAAGTACGTTGTTGCTTCAAATCGCATTAAAGCTTCCTTATAAGACGCTTTATGTTTCCGGTGAGGAAAGCCAGAAACAGATCAAAATGCGCGCAGATCGGATTCATCCAAATAGCGAAACCTGTTTTATCCTAACGGAAACAAAGACCCAAAATATCTTTCAACAGATCGAAGCCACCGAACCCGATATCGTAGTTATCGATTCCATTCAAACCTTGCATTCCGATTATATTGAATCGGCGGCAGGAAGCATTTCGCAGATTCGGGAGTGTACCGCCGAGCTGATTAAATTCGCCAAAGAGACCAATACCCCTGTAATTCTGATCGGGCATATTACCAAAGACGGTTCTATTGCGGGGCCAAAGATTTTGGAGCATATGGTCGACACGGTCTTGCAGTTCGAAGGTGACCGAAACTATGTATACCGAATACTTCGCGCCCTAAAAAACCGATTCGGTTCAACGGCCGAATTGGGCATTTATGAAATGCAAGGCAGCGGTTTGCGAGAGGTAAACAATCCTTCGGAAATATTGATATCCAAAAACGACGAAGGACTTAGCGGTACGGCAATTGCATCTACCGTTGAGGGAATGCGGCCTTTGTTGATCGAAATACAGGCTTTGGTGAGTACGGCAGTTTATGGTACCCCCCAGCGTTCTGCAACAGGCTATAATGCCAAGCGACTAAATATGTTACTTGCCGTATTGGAAAAACGTGCCGGATTTAAATTAGGGGCAAAAGATGTATTCTTGAACATTACAGGAGGAATTTCGGTCGACGATCCCGCCATCGACCTTGCTGTAATTGCGGCAATATTATCCAGTAACGAAGATATACCTATTGAAAAGGGTGTCTGTTTTGCAGCCGAAATAGGACTTGCCGGTGAAATAAGGCCCGTTCAGCGTGTGGAGCAGCGCATTTTAGAAGCTGAAAAACTTGGTTTTACTTCAATTTACGTCTCTAAACGCAACAAAATAACACTAAAGAATACCAAAATCGAAATTCATTTGGTCGCTAAGATCGAAGATGTGGTCAGTGGTCTTTTTGGCTAACGCTTATCGCGCATGATCCTTGCAAAAACAAGTATGATCAAGATGACCGCGATGATCAAGGCCAATTGCCAAAAACCTACTTTTAAAAAAGGCATAGTTTATTTTTAAGGTGCCGGGTTGGGTATTTCATTATGTATTGCTTCAATTTGCCGCAACACTTCATCGCTCAAGATAACATCAATACTCGCAATATTTTCCTGTAATTGGCGCATATTGGTCGCTCCGATAATAGTACTGGTCAAAAAAGGTCTTGCATTCACAAAGGCCAATGCCATTTGCGCCATGGAAATATTGTTTTCTTGAGCCAGTCTATGGTATTTTTCGATCGCCTTCACGGCCATTTCGCTGCTGTACCGAGTGTAGTTCGGAAACAAGGTCATACGAGCCGTGGCGGGTTGCATGCCTCCAAGATACTTGCCGGTCAAAGTGCCAAAACCAAGTGGTGAATATGCCAACAACCCTATTTTTTCCCTGTGTGCGACTTCTGAGTTACCGACTTCGAACAAGCGGTTTAAAAGACTGTATGGATTTTGAATGGTGATCATTCTCGGCAAACTGGCGTGCACCTTGCTTTCTTCTAAATAGCGCATCACTCCCCAAGGGGTTTCATTCGAAAGCCCTACTTGCCTAATTTTTCCTTCACGGATCAAATCACGCAAGGTTTCCAAAACTTGGTGAATGTTGTCTTGCCAATGATCGGTAATGTCGTGTTGATAACCTCGTTTCCCGAAATAATTGGTGTTTCTTTCTGGCCAATGCAACTGATATAGGTCTATATAATCGGTCTGTAATCGCCTTAAACTTCCTTCAACGGCATTGATTATCGCCTCTTTTGTAAAGCCAGTTTCTCGTATAAATTTGGAGAATTCGGCCTTACCTGCAATTTTCGTCGCTAAAACAATCTTGTCGCGATTTCGTGTCTTTTTGAACCAGGTACCGATAATTTTTTCAGTATCGGCATAGCGATCAGGGTGTGCCGGAACCGGGTATAATTCTGCCGTATCGAAAAAATTGATACCCTGTTCCAAGGCATAATCCATTTGCTCGTGCCCTTCGGCCTCATTATTCTGCTTACCCCAAGTCATGGTGCCCAGACAAATTTTACTGACCTCAATATCGGTTTGCGGTAATTTTGTATAATTCATAGATTGGTGTTAAATAAATTATCGCTGCAAACTTACAAATTATCTGTCTCAGCAATTTCTGAAGTAACGGACTAATTTTCTAGCTGCACCATAATAGGACAATGATCGCTGTGTTTGGCTTCCGATAAAATTACCGAACGTTTCAATCGATCCCTTAAGGGTTCGGCCACCATGCCATAGTCCAAACGCCAACCTTTGTTATTGTTACGTGCGTTGGCACGATAGCTCCACCAGGTATAATTATCCGGTTCTTTGTTTAAGTGCCGAAAACTGTCTATAAATCCACTTTTGATGAAATTGCCTATCCATTCCCGCTCAACGGGTAAAAATCCAGATACATTTTTTAAACCCACTGGGTTATGAATATCAATAGCTTCATGGCAGATATTAAAATCGCCAAGTACGATTAAATTGGGGCGTTCTTTCCGCAATTCATCCGCATACTTTTGAAAGTCGGCCATGTACATAAGTTTGTGATCTAAACGGGCAAGATTGGTGCCAGAGGGCAGGTACATGCTCATTACTGAAATATCACCAAAATCGGCACGAAGGTTTCTTCCCTCAAAATCCATATAATCGATTCCGGTACCTACTTCCACATGATCGGGTTTCTTTTTTGAAAGTATGGCAACACCGCTATAGCCTTTCTTTTGGGCACTGAACCAATAGTTATGCGAATACCCGGCTTCCTCAAAAAAGGAAAGATCCAGTTGCTCTTCCATGGCCTTTATTTCTTGTAGGCAGACCACGTCCGGGTTAACGGTTTGCAACCATTCAATAAAACCTTTGTTCAATGCGGCTCGAATGCCGTTTACGTTATAGGATACTATTTTCACGCTGCTGAATTTTGTCCGAAAATATAAAATGTAGTACGAACAACCGTATAATTTCAAGGTTTTTGCCATTTCATTTTCATTTTTGGAACAACATTTGCTTGCCCTTATCGAACACTAAATTGCAGAAGATGAAAAATGCAGTATTTATTATTTTGATTTTAAGCGGGGGCGTCATGAACGCCCAAGCGTATCGAGAACGATCGTACAATGACCATGAGATTCGCTTTAATATGGGGCGTTTCTTGGCAACTACTGCCGTAGAAGGTTCGTATGAATATTATTTCACCCCTGATACCAGTATTGGCGGCACGGTCTATTTTAATGGGGATGCCTTCGGAAGATCAGGAAATTTCGGTATCGGTCCCAACCTTAGGGCCTACTTCGGGTTTCGCCCTAAAAGTGGAATTTTCGTAGAAGCTTTCGGTCTCTTTTATAACGGTCGCAACGATATTGCGAATCCAATAAGTATCAATGAATACAATTATAGCACTACCGCCATTGGTTTAGGTCTGGGCAGAAAATGGTCTACCTTTGGTGAGAAACTAACCTTTGAGCTGTCGGCCGGACTGGGACGTAACATCAATCCACAAGAATTTCAATCTACCTTTATGTTCCGCAGCGGAATATCTCTCGGCTTTCGCTTTTAAGTCTTATTTTAGTAACCTTAAAATAAGAGACATATTTCAATATATGTCGATTGTTCTTTTATCGCCCTAATCACACATTTCGAAATAGTCTCTAAGGCATGAAATTTTACTTTTCTCTAATCTTATTATTGCTTCAAGTATACCTAGTAACTGCTCAGGACCCTGTACCAAAGGATACAATTACACAGTTAGATGAGGTTATTTTGCTCGATGCGCTCAAGAAGAAAAATGCGACCGGAATTGTACCGTCCGACGTGATTTCAGCAAAGGTGTTTCAAAATTATAGTCCGCTTTCGGCGGTTTCCGCCATCAACCAAATTCCAGGCGTGTTCATTTTTTCAGGGGCCTTGAACACCAATCGTATTACCGTTCGCGGTGTTGGGGCACGCACCCTTTTTGGTACCAATAAGTTACGAATGTACTATAACGACATCCCCATAACCAATGGGGCCGGTTCTTCTGAAATTGAGGCATTCGACCTAGAAAACCTGAGTCAAATTGAAGTAATCAAAGGGCCAAAGGGCACCGCTTTTGGCGCTAACCTTGGCGGGGCTATAATTCTGACTCCGAAGGAGGCCTTGGGCATATCGACCAACCTTTCCAATAACTTTACGCTAGGTTCTTTTGGGCTGTTAAAAAACAATCTGTCGTTCAACCATTTTGACGGCACCTTGCGCGTAGGCCTGCAATATGGGCACACCGAAACCGATGGCTATCGCCAGAACAGCAATTTTGACCGTGATGGATTCTTGCTCAACACCTCGGTTCAGCTTAACCCCAAGAACCAAATTAGTTTGTTGGTCAATCACATTGATTATACTGCTCAAATACCCAGTTCTTTAGGGGCGACCGCTTTCGCCGAAGACCCGAAACAGGCGACTTTTACCTGGCGGGCTTCCAAAGGTTTCGAAGCCAATAAGTATACCTTGGTCGGTTTGAACTTCCAACACACATTTAGTGAAAAATTGGAAAATTCTACCAGTATTTTTTATTCCTATTTAGATCATTATGAGGCACGGCCATTCGGAATTCTCGATGAATACACCAACGGCTACGGACTAAGAACCCGTTTTTCAGGTAACTTTGGTTTTTCAGGTTCCATGGCAAAATATACTTTCGGTGCCGAGATTTATAAAGACGAATACACTTGGAACGAATATGAAAACCTTTATGAAGACAATAACGGCAACGGAAGTCTAGAGGGCGATCAATTTGCTAAAAACAAAGAATTTCGCGACCAATGGTATGCTTTTGGAACATTGTTACTGCCCTTAACCAACAAATTCTCAGTGCAGGCAGGACTAGCGATCAATAAAACGGACTACGACTACAGGGATTATTTTAATACCGGAGATGAGAACAAAAGTGCCCAAAGAAAATTTAGGGCCATTGTACTCCCTAGCCTTGATCTTAACTATGCCTTTTCAAATGACGACCAATTGTACCTTAACATTGGTCGTGGGTTTTCGAACCCTACCCTAGAAGAGACCTTGACCCCCGATGGAGTTATAAACCCCGAGATAGCCCAAGAAACAGGCATGAACTATGAACTGGGCACCAACCTGTACTTAGATGAGCGAAGATTCAACATCAACTTGGCCGTTTACCAAATGAACGTTGAGAACCTACTTGTCGCAGAACGTATCGGCGATGATCAATTTGTAGGCCGAAATGCGGGCAAGACGAGGCATAGGGGTCTAGAGATCAGCATGAACTATATCTGGAAAATATCCGCTAAAATACAGCTAAGTCCCTTTGTTAATTATACATTGAACGACCATAGTTTTGTGGACTTTAAAGATAAAGGAGATGATTTTTCGGGAAACGGGCTTACAGGCGTTCCTAAGCAACAAAGAACTTCGGGCATTCAATTGCGCCTCTTCAATGATTTTTATTGGAATACGACCCACCAACATGTAAGCAGGATTCCATTAACCGATGCGAATACCTTGTACAGCGAGCCCTTTACAGTATTTACGACCAGAATGGGCTATCGAAAAAAACTCTCGGAACGCTTTATGATAGGGGCCGATTTTGGCGTCAATAATCTTTTTGACAAGGCATATGCCTCATCGGTACTTATCAATACTTCCGGTTTTGGGGGTACAGAACCTCGATATTATTATCCAGGGGATGCAAGAAATTTTTATGGTAGCGTTAAGGTGGGGTATCGATTATAATCGTTTGTAATTTCGTAAAGTATATTTTTTGATGTTAGCGACGTGCTGAAATAGAAAGACCAAAATAGTGAACCATGAAAAGAATACCTTCCTTATTCAGTATGATGCTATTTCTGATTTTTCAGAACGGCAAATCACAAGATGTGTACCAAAGAAGCGCTTCGGCAGATATTCAAAACTATGTTTTTGGGCTAACCCTGAACGACGAATCTAATGAGATTTTAGGCGAAACGACCATAACGGTACATTTCAAAAATGAAGTGGAACGTTTTATGCTTGACCTTGTTGGAAAGTCAGATGATTATGGCATGACCCTTATGGAGGTCTTGGAAGCAGATCTTCCTGCGACGTACTCCTATGAAAACAATAAGATTCTGATTACTCCGGCGAACGATAGTGCCAAGTCAAGAACCTATAAAATCAAGTATCATGGCATTCCTGAGCGAGGCTTGGTCATCGACACCACTAAATTCGGGCAACGTTCTTTCTTTGGTGACAACTGGCCCAATTTGGCCAGCTATTGGTTGCCCTGTGTTGATCATCCGTATGATAAGGCATCCGTTGAATTCAAGATTACGGCCCCTGACCATTACGATGTCATTGCTACCGGGGAGAAAACCGAGGAAAGCAATCTTGGTAATGGCCAAAAACTGACCACCTATTACGAACCGGCCCCGGTAGCCATGAAGGTGGTTACTATTGGAGTGACCAAGTTCGCAAGCAAATTATTGGACATGGTAGGGGAAATTCCCGTATCAGCTTGGGTTTATCCGGAAAACCGATTAGAGGGTTTTTCCGACTATTCAGTAGCGTCTAGAGTCTTACAGTATTTTATCGAGAACATAGGGCCTTATTCGTATGCAAAACTGGCCAATATGCAGGCAAAAACAAAATGGGGCGGATTAGAAAATGCTGGCACCATTGCATATTTTGAAAATTCGGTCACCGGAAAAAATACCGTTGAACCCTTGATCGCCCATGAAATCGCACACCAATGGTTCGGCAATTCGGCCACTGAAAAGAGTTGGAACCATGTTTGGCTCAGCGAGGGCTTTGCTACTTATTTTACGATACTGTATCTAGAGCAAGTTTACGGAAATGAAAAAAGAAAAGAAGAACTGCTGTTGGACCGGAAGAATATTTTTGATTATTACGCAAAGAATCCTTCGCCTATAGTTGATCTGAGCATCAAAGACCCGAAGAAAGTACTGAGCACCAACACCTATCAAAAAGGGGGTTGGGTTTTAAACATGCTTCGACACAAGCTTGGTGATGCTGTTTTTTGGAAAGGCATTCGAACCTATTATGAGACCTATCGCAACTCAAATGCCATGACCAAAGATTTTCAGACCGTTATGGAAAACGTTTCCGGTGAAAAATTGGAAGCGTTCTTTCAACAATGGCTATTTACCAAAGGACACCCCGAAATAAAATGGAACTGGACCTACAAAAAGAAAACCATTTTCTTAACCATTGACCAGCAACAAGACCACCACGTTTTTACCTTTCCGCTCGAGGTCGAAATCACTACCCAAGGCAAAACCGAGATACAAAAAATAGAAATCGGCAGTAAGTCACAGACCTTTGAAATCAACGTAGACCAAAAGCCTGACGGTATTCGTTTAGACCCCGAGGTTTGGCTACTTTTTGAAGAAAAATAGCCCTGTCTAAATCAAGCACATGCCATTACAAACATTTGGTCGATGTGGTATAAGCACAGCTGACTGGAGACAGCACCTTATTATATTCTCCTTATTCCTCCATCTTTTTCAACCACGATTTCATATCGACAGCTGAATGAATAATCGCTTTCACATCTGTAATAGCGACACGTTGCTGATCCATAGTATCGCGATGACGAATAGTTACTGTGCGGTCTTCTAACGACTGATGATCTACTGTAATACAGAAAGGGGTGCCGTTGGCGTCTTGTCTTCGGTATCGGCGCCCAACAGCATCTTTCTCATCATAAAGCACATTGAAATCCCATTTAAGGTCTTCAATAATTTCCTGGGCCAGTTCTGGTAAACCATCTTTTTTTACCAAAGGAAAAACAGCAGCCTTGGTCGGCGCCAACACCGCAGGAAGCCGCAAAACGGTTCTCGTAGTTCCATTTTCAAGTTCTTCTTCTCTAAGCGAGTTTGAAAAAACGGCCAAGAACATACGATCCAAGCCTATTGAAGTTTCTAGTACATAGGGCACATAACTCTCTCGGGTATCGTTATCGAAATACTGTAATTTTTTACCACTGAACTCCTCATGTTGTGAAAGATCAAAATCGGTTCTAGAATGTATTCCTTCCAATTCTTTAAATCCGAACGGAAAACGAAATTCAATATCGGCGGCCGCATCGGCATAATGAGCCAATTTTTCATGATCATGAAAACGGTAATTCTCTTTGCCCAAGCCTAAGGAAAGGTGCCATTTCATTCGGGTCTTTTTCCAATGGTCGTACCATTCTTGCTGCGTACCGGGCTTAATGAAATACTGCATTTCCATCTGTTCGAATTCGCGCATTCTAAAAATAAACTGGCGTGCAACGATCTCGTTACGAAACGCCTTTCCTGTTTGCGCTATACCGAACGGAATTTTTAAACGGCCCGTTTTTTGCACATTTAAAAAATTGACAAAAATACCCTGTGCGGTTTCGGGCCTTAGGTAAAGGTCCATAGCACTTTCTGTCGTTGCCCCTAATTTGGTGCCGAACATAAGGTTAAACTGCTTGACATCGGTCCAATTTTTAGATCCGGACATGGGGCAGGCAATATCCAATTCTTCAATAAGTTTTTTAACATCGGCCAAATCTTCGTTTTCCAAAGATTTACCCAGCCTTTTTAATATGGCTGTCGCTTGTTCTTGATATTCAATAACTCTTTGGTTGGTGGTCAAGAATTGCTCTGTATCAAATGCATCACCAAAACGTTTTTGGGCTTTTTCAACTTCCTTTTCGATCTTGGCCTCGATTTTTGCTACATGGTCTTCGACCAAAACGTCGGCACGGTATCTTTTTTTTGAATCCTTATTGTCTATAAGAGGGTCATTAAAGGCATCGACATGACCGGAAGCCTTCCAAGTGGTGGGATGCATAAAGATTGCTGCATCGATACCAACGATATTGTCGTTGAGCTGTACCATAGCTTTCCACCAATACTCACGAATATTCTTTTTGAGTTCGGCGCCGTTCTGTCCGTAGTCGTACACAGCGCTCAAGCCGTCGTATATTTCACTTGATTGGAATACATAACCGTACTCCTTTGCATGAGAAATTACTTTTTTAAAATCTTCTTCTTGTTTTGCCATGCGGCAAAAATAGAATATTACACCAAAAAAGTGCTAATTTATTTTAGTTCAAATTCTGTAGAGGTGAGTAGTCGTTCGTCTTCAAAGATATTCAAGACATAGGTGCCGGCCTTTAAAGAACCTTCGGGCAAGGTAATGAAATCACATACCTCTACATCTTCACCTGTTGTGGCAATCTCAACACGTTTACTGTAAATATTTCCATTTACTGAAATCGTATTTGCATTATTTTCTATGATGCGCCTATCAGGGTTCAAAAATTGATAATAAATAATACGCTTTTCGTTGGCGATCGTCGGGTCTGCCTCAATGGTCACACAGCCACGTAATTTTTCAATTACGGAAGCCTTGTTCGTAATGGTAGGCTTATCGCCCCTTAGTCTCATACCATTGGCCAATGGTGCATTAAGTGTTAAATAGGTCTTGGTCTTTAATTCTTTGTCAAGTTCTTTTCGCAGTTTTCGCTGTAACGCCTCTGTTGTGGCAATACTTTCATTTTTAAGTCGAAGTTCTTCTACTTTTTTTCTAGACTCTTCGTACTTCTCAGATAAAACCAAATTGTTGTACTTCAAAAAGTTGTTCTTTAACTTAAGACTGTCGTTCATAGCCTCCAACCTTCTTAACTCACCTTTGTACTCTCGAAGTTTCTCAATGGTGAAGTTCAATCTTCCTACCGAATCCAGTAGTTTTTGAATTTCATTTTTTGAGGTTTGAAGATCAATTTCACTAACCTCATTCCGAACTTCTAACCGATCTATATCACCTCTCAACAAGGTAAGATCTTTGACCAACAGTTCTTTTTGCTGTTCTAAATAATTAATCTGAGTCTGGCTTTGGGCATAACTATAATAAAAGGCTATCAAAATACCAATTACTACAGCGACCAGCGCGGCAAGAATTATTTTGTAATTGAATTTATTATCTTGAACATCCATTGGAGCAAGTAGACTTTAGTAGGTTAATATTGTATTAAGATTCGATGCGTAATAAACTTTCAAATATACTAAATGATATAAACACCATACTGCTACCCCTAGTATGTTTTGGATGTAATGCTCATTTAACCAGAGGAGAACACCTCCTCTGTACCGTTTGTCGGAACGATTTGCCACTCACCGAGTATACGTTTAACGAAGAAAATGCGGTAGACCGTACTTTTTACGGACGAATTAACATAAAAAAAGCTAGTTCTTTCCTGTTTTTTACTGAAAATGGCATCGTAAAAAAGCTTATTCACCAGTTAAAATACAAGAATCAAGAAGTAGTAGGCACCTTCTTTGGCGAGTGGTATGGGCAATTATTAAAAGACGATAGCGGACTAGAACCAATTGATTTTGTTATTCCGGTGCCCCTTCATCGAAAAAAACTTAGAAAAAGGGGCTACAATCAAGTTTCTAAATTTGCCCAGTGCTTGGCACATCATCTAAACGCTGTGTGTTTGGAAAATGCATTGATCAAGACCGCAAATACAAAAACACAAACAAAAAAGGGCCGTATTGGCCGTTGGCAAGGGCAAACAGAACTATATATGATATCTGACCCCGAAAAACTTAGATCTAAAAATATATTGTTGGTAGATGATGTTATTACCACAGGGGCAACCATTGAACTTTGCGCCAATGCCCTATCAAAGGTCGAAGGTATATCGATCAATGTTGCCAGTATGGCCTTTGTGCAGCTTTATAAAATATAATGCCCGTTGCTAGGCGTACCTTATACCATCGCTACGTCTTTTACGCCTGCATTTTTAGGTGAAATTAACATTGTTTATGATGTTTTTGAGTGCTGACCCTAAAGTGAATATATAAATAAGTCGTTACTTTGTTGTTCATATCATTATCTATGTTTCGACGGTTTTTGGCTTCAATTTTTCTTTTTTTTATCGTGCTTGCCCTCTACCAATGTGGCAGAAGAGGCACGCCTACCGGAGGGCCAAAAGATATTGACCCCCCTGTTCTGGTAAAGACCGATCCAAAAAACATGAGCCTTAATTTTAAGGCAAATAAAATTCGTCTTTATTTCGATGAATACATAAAGCTAGAGGATATACAAGATCAGTTAATCGTATCTCCTCCCTTGAAATACCTTCCGGAAATATCCCCGCAGGGCGGAGCGAGTAAATTTGTTGAAATTAAGATCAAGGACACCTTAAGACCAAATACCACTTACACCTTTAATTTTGGGCAAAGCATTGTAGATAACAATGAAGGCAACCCGGCAAGTTTTCTGACCTATGTTTTTTCCACGGGAGATTATCTCGACTCTTTAACCGTTAGCGGCGTCGTAAAAGATGCTTTTAATAAAAAAGCGGACGAATTTATAAGTGTCATGCTGTATGAAATAGACAGTGCCTACTCCGATTCTACCATATTCAAGAAACCGCCGAACTATATCACCAACACCTTAGACAGCACCATTATTTTCACCCTTCGTAACCTAAAAGAAGGGAAATATGCCATGTTTGCCCTAAAAGATGTGGCAAAAAACCACCTATTTAACCAAAATGCCGATAAAATCGCTTTTATACCTGATACGGTTTCTTTACCCACCGATTCCACCTATTTGTTGACCCTTTTTAAAGAAATACCCGATTATAAAACTTCAGTACCCTCATTCGTTTCAAGAAACAAAATTATTTTCGGGTACTACGGTGAAGGGCAGGATATTGACATTGAACCTTTGACCGTTATACCCGACACCGTTAAGACCCTAGTGCTAAAAGAACGTGACAAAGACACACTGAATTTTTGGCATACCCCTTTTGAAACCGATTCCCTAATTTTCACCGTTACCAACGAACTTATGAAGGTCATTGACACCTTCACGGTGAAAAGTCGAAAAGTAGGTGTCGATTCGCTAGTTATAAAGCCCAATCAGCAGGGGTCATTATCCTTTTACACCCCGTTCCATTTAGAAGCTACCACGCCTATCATGGGGGTAGATTCAACCCAATTCAGTATGATGAACAAAGATTCGATTGCTGTTGCCTTTAAACTTAGCATCGACTCTTTTGGGAATTTTATTGCCATCGATTTTGATAAAGAGCCCGAACAACTTTATAAATTAGAGGTATTGCCCAATGCGATTACCGATTTCTTTGGTGAAACGAACGATACTTTAAACTATAGCTTATCAACAAGAAGTCTTTCAGATTTCGGAAGTGTGACTCTTAGCCTAGATGGGGCGGTACAATACCCTGTAATCGTTCAATTGACTACTGAACAAGGAGAAACAAAACGAGAAATCTTTGCCGATTCGGCACAAGATTTCGAATTTCGTTCACTTGAACCTGCCAAATATTTGATCCGTGTAATTTATGACGCCAATGGCAACAAAAAATGGGATACCGGTAGCTACCTAAAAAAAATTCAGCCTGAACGGGTCAGTTATTACCCAAAAACAATTGAAATGAGGGCAAATTGGGAGGAGAATGAAACTTTTATTATGCAAAAGTAAAGTTATCCATATCATTCAGGAACTTTAATTTTTGCCTAGTGGCGCTAATATGCTCTTTTGATAAGGTTGCATAAATGACTTCTTCGTTTTCTGAAAAAACCAATGGTTCGCCAAGGCTGTCATACACTGCAGAATGCCCAGAATATTCGTGCCCGACCTTATCCGTCCCGATTCTATTTACCCCAATGCAATAAGTCATATTCTCAATGGCGCGAGCCTTTAACAAGATATCCCAAGCATTGATTCTAGGTTTTGGCCAATTGGCCACATAGAGCAGTACATCATAATTTTCAAGGTTTCTCGACCATACGGGAAACCGAAGGTCATAACAAATTAAAGGGCATATTTTAAAGCCCATATAATCTACGATAAGCTTTTTGTTACCGGCCTTGTAGGCATCGCTCTCACCGGCCAAGGTAAAGGTGTGCTTTTTGTCATACTGTTCGGTTTTTCCATTCGGATGAACGAAAAACAGTCTATTTGTAAAGCTGCCATCTTTTTCAAAAACGATGCTTCCGGTTAGGGCCGAATTTTTAATCCCTGCCCATTTTTGCATCCATTTCAATGTTTTTTGTCCTTCTTCCTTCCTTATGTTTTCAGGATGCATTGTAAACCCCGTAGTAAACATTTCGGGTAGTACAATAAGGTCCGTCGTTGAGGTGATACCCTCCAAAACAATATCTAAATGATCTCTATTCTGTTCCGGGGCTTCCCAAAACAATCCGAATTGCACCAATGCTATGTTCATAAGTTCAGCCATACCCTAAATTAATCAAAATATACCTTGGTTACATCATTCGTTACCATATGAAACAAGTGTTCTAATTGCGACTTTAAAATTCGATTTTCAGAAAGTTCAGGTAGTGACTTTAAAGGAAAAAAATCGGCACCGAGCATATCGAAACCTGCACGAAGCGTTCCGCTTTGAACTTTGCAAAAAAACATCAATTTATAAATATAGTGAGGTTCTGGCGGATGTGCGTGACATCTTTTGTCGTAAATAGCCAACAGCCTTTCTACTTTGGCGTTGATCCCTGTTTCTTCCTTAATTTCTTTTAGAACCGCTTCGGAAGGGGTATCGCCAATATCAGCCCAACCTCCGGGAATGGTCCATTTGCCATCAATGCCTTCTTTGGCCAACAGAATTTCATTTTTCTCGTTCAATACAAAGCCTCGTACATCAACTTTCACTGTAGGATACTCGGTGACCGGAAGAAAGAAGTCTTTAAGGGTAGCCAAAGGAGTATTGGCGACCTCGGCCATGAGTTGCAAGCTTATCTCCTTTATTTCGCTATAACGATCATGGTCGTAGGGATCTTGGGCATATACTAAGCCTGTATCGGCTATGGCATTAAGTCTCTTTATTTTTTCAAACGGGGTGCTAGAAGCCATGGAGTTGTAGTGATGTGTAGTGTATTAACAGTAAAATTTACAAATTTACATATTGATGTTAAAATAGCACATAAAATTGAAAATTGTGGAGTAGTCGGCATTCAAACATAGTAGGATATTTGTAACGTAAATAAATTGGTTCACCTACTTAACCTTAAAATTATGGATTACATCTCTATCATAGGCAATTTGGCCGCATCATTGACCACAATAAGCTTTCTGCCACAAGCCATTAAAACGATTAGAACGAAAGATACAGGGGGACTTTCATTTCCTATGTATTTCATGTTCGTAATAGGAGTAACACTTTGGTTGGTCTATGGGGCTTTGAACCATCAAATGCCTATAATCATAGGTAATTTGGTGACTTTAGTTTTGGCCGGAATTATTTTTTGCTATATGCTCAAGAATATTTTCAAGAAGAAATTAAGAAAAAAGATTCAGCTTAGAATGCGGTAATAATCTATCTGTTGTCCAAAAGATCGATAAAATCGGGCATTCCTTGTATTTTAGCGTGATCTAGGGCCGTATTGCCCCTACCATCCTTAATACTGGTGTCGGCGCCGTGCTCGAGCAGTAACTTCGCTATTTCAATTCGGTTAAAGGTCGCCGCATATATTAAACAGGTAGCACCCATGGCATTACGCTCATTTACATCAGCCCCCTTTTCAATAAGTATTTGGGCGATATCGGTGTAGCCTTTAAAACAGACACCCATAAGTGCCGTATTGCCAGATGCATCTTTTGCGTTTAATTTCGCCCCTTTTTTCAAAAAAAGTTCAACAATTTCTGGCTCGTCGTAGTACGTAGCCAATATCAATGGGGTAGAACCCCGTTGGTCTTTACTATCAAGCAATACAGGATTTTTTTCCAACATTGCCTTCACTTCATTAAAATTGCCATTGCGTATCTCGTCGAAAAATGAATCGTTCATACTCCTTTTCTTTAGTAACTAAGTCAATATAAAAGTATAAAAAAAACAGCCATATCTTACAATAGATATGGCTGTTATAATTAGATAATCTTCTTTTTCACTTTTAGGCATATTTTGTAACAAAATCGCCTAGATTACGTCACTAGTAATTTAAATCAAAACGATCAAGGTTCATGACTTTGGTCCAAACGGCGACAAAATCTTTTATAAACTTTTTGTCCGAATCCGCACAGGCATAAACCTCTGCATAGGCGCGCAACTCTGTATTTGACCCAAAAATCAGATCGGCTCTTGTCGCCGTCCATTTTATAGCGCCAGTCGCTCGATCACGCCCTGCAAATAACGTTTCGTCATCAGATGTATCTTCCCACTTAACGCTTAAATCAAGAAGGTTCACGAAGAAATCGTTCGTCAATACTTCGCGACGATCAGTAAACACCCCGTGCCTTGACTTATCAAAATTGGTATCAAGCACACGCATACCCCCGATCAAGACCGTCATTTCAGGTGCGGTAAGTTTCAAGAGCTGTGCTCTGTCAACCAACATAGCTTCTGCCGAAGATTTGTAATCGGTATTTTTATAGTTTCTAAAACCGTCGGCCCTAGGCTCAAGTGCCATGAATGCTTCCACATCGGTCTGGGCTTGAGAAGCATCGGTACGCCCTGCTGAAAATGGTACGGTTATGTTGTGACCCGCATTTTTTGCTGCATCTTCAATACCTGCATTACCCCCAAGTACGATCAAGTCTGCCAAGGATACTTTTTTATTGCCTGATTGGGCATTGTTGAATTCTTTTTGAATTCCTTCTAAGACCTCTATTACTTTTGATAGCTCTGACGGGTTATTCACCGCCCATTTGTTCTGAGGTGCTAAACGGATTCGGGCACCATTTGCACCGCCTCTTTTATCGGAATCGCGATAAGTAGATGCCGATGCCCAAGCGGTAGTTACCAATTGAGAAATGGACAACCCCGACGCCAACAACCTTCTTTTCAACTCGGCAACATCTGCATCGTTCACCAATTCATGATCGACCGCAGGTACTGGATCTTGCCAAATTAATTCTTCGGTAGGCACCTCAGGACCTAAATAACGGCTTACCGGCCCCATATCCCTATGTGTTAATTTAAACCAGGCCCGTGCGAAGGCATCTTCAAGCGCTGCAGGGTCTGCATGAAATCGTTTTGATATCTCAAGATATTTGGGGTCCATTTTCATTGCCATATCGGCATCGGTCATCATGAGTTCTTGGGTCTGTGACGCATCGCCTGCCCTAGGTGCTCGTCTGGCGGCCGAAGCTGCCGTTGGTTTCCATTGGTTGGCGCCAGCAGGACTTTTAGTCAACTCCCACTCATATCCCAATAGCACATCAAAATAATCATGGTCCCATTTAGTCGGGTTCGGTGTCCATGGGCCTTCAATACCACTAGTAATCGCGTCATCAAGAACCCCTGATTTATAAGAATTTTTCCACCCCATACTTTGATCCACAATACCGGCGCCAGCTGGTTCAGGACCAACATATACATTTGGATCGGCAGCACCGTGCGCTTTCCCGAAAGTATGCCCACCTGCAGTCAATGCCACAGTTTCTTCGTCGTTCATGGCCATACGTCCGAAAGTCTCCCGAATCAATTTTGCAGTTCCTACCGGGTTTGGTTTTCCATTAGGCCCCTCTGGGTTTACATAAATAAGACCCATATGCGAAGCGCCTAAATTCGCCTCCAACTCATATTCGCCGTCAGAAAAACGTTCCTCATTGCCCATCCATTCTTTTTCCGAACCCCAATAAATATCTTCCTCGGGTTGCCAAATATCCTCACGGCCACCTGCAAAACCAAAAGTCTTGAAACCCATGGATTCAAGGGCACAGTTTCCTGTTAAGATCATCAAATCTGCCCAAGAAAGTTTCTTGCCATATTTCTTCTTTATAGGCCATAAAAGTAATCGGGCCTTATCTAGGTTGCCATTATCGGGCCAACTGTTCAATGGTGCAAAACGCTGTGAGCCTGAACTTGCCC
>JBATIN010000146.1:0-6249 GCA_049667765.1 Flavobacteriaceae bacterium | reverse complement strand
TATGAAATTAGTTGTCCTATCGCAGAACCCAGATCTTTATTCTACCCAACGCCTAATGGAAGCCGGTCGTGAAAAGGGTCATGAAATGCAAATAATTGACCATTCTAAATGCGACCTATTAATCGAAAAGAAAAAACCTGGACTCATTTACCAAGGTAGAGAAATAGAGAAAGTTGATGGGGTCATCCCCAGAATTGGGGCTTCTATCACCTTCTATGGCACTGCCGTGGTTCGCCAATTTGAAATGATGAAGGTCTTTACGGCGGTAGAATCGCAAGCTTTGGTAAGATCCCGTGATAAATTACGCAGTTTACAGATTCTTTCAAGAGCAGGACTAGGATTGCCAAAAACCGTTTTTAGCAATTATTCGAAGAATGTGGGTGCCATAATTGACAAAGCCGGAGGCGCTCCCGTGGTCATAAAGCTTTTAGAAGGCACGCAAGGTCTTGGAGTGGTGTTAGCCGATAACCGAAATTCAGCTGAATCTATTTTAGAGGCATTTAACGGGCTGCAAGCACGTGTTATAGTGCAAGAGTTCATAAAAGAGGCAAAAGGCGCAGACATTAGGGCATTTGTGATCGACGGGGTAGTTGTTGGCGCTATGAAGCGTCAAGGAAAAGAAGGCGAGTTCAGATCAAACCTTCACCGAGGTGGTTCGGCAAATATCATCGAGCTAAGCGATGAAGAGGAAAATGCTGCCATAAAAGCGGCAAGAGTCATGGGACTTGGTGTGGCGGGGGTCGACCTCTTACAATCGGCAAGAGGACCATTAATCTTAGAAGTCAATTCGTCTCCGGGATTAGAAGGAATTGAAGCCGCAACCGGTAAAGATATTGCCGGACAGATTATTAAGTACGTAGAACGCCATGTCGAATAATCAAATAGAAATTTTAGGGCGTGCGATTTCGAACGGAAAAGGCGTACAACTGCATCTCGACATTGCCAAATTACATACACGAACAAAAATACAGGTGCCCATTATTGTGGAACGGGCCAAAAAAGATGGCCCTACCCTTTTGATTACCGCCGGTATTCATGGCAATGAGATCAATGGTATCGAAATAGTACGTCAGTTGATCTCCAATAAATACCATAAACCTGAATACGGAATGGTAATTTGTATTCCCGTAGTCAATGTATTTGGGTTTTTGAACCAAAAAAGACAGTTTCCGGATGGACGAGATCTAAACCGGGTCTTTCCAGGGAGTCCGCGTGGGTCGCTGGCAAGCAGGTTCGCTTATCATATTATCAAAGAGATCGCGCCGCAGGTAGATTACTGTATTGACTATCATACAGGCGGTGATGGCCGTTTTAATGCCGCGCAGGTACGCATAGACCAAAACGATGCCGCCAGCCTAGATCTGGCTAAGATATTTGCAGCTCCATTCATCGTTCAATCACCGCGTCGCGATAAATCGTTTCGGGAGACCATGCATAAATTGAATAAAAAGGTGTTACTGTTTGAAGGGGGCAAGTCGCTTCATATCGATAACGAAATAACCCAATGCGGAGTCAGTGGAGCCCTCAGGGTCATGCAACATCTGGGTATGCGTGATTTTAGCAAAGAACTTGCTGTTTTTGAAGGAATCAAAACACCGCCAATACTGATCAAGACCTCAACATGGGTTCGCGCAAAATATTCAGGTATGTTTCACCCAATGGTCGAATTGGGCAGCATGGTGAACAAAGGTGATGTGCTCGGTAGTATTTCAGACCCCTTTGGCTATTTTGAGCGCACGGTTAAATCGCTTTACAAGGGCCATGTCCTTTGCATTAATCAATCACCGATTGTGAACCAGGGGGATGCCATCCTACATATTTCAAGAAACTAAACGATATCAGCCCACAACTACCTAAGCTTGTGAAGAACCTTGAATCACGTATTTCTTCCTTTAAATATTACCCTAAAACATTCCGCTTGTTCTTTTATATTCTAAGGCAGCAGCACTAGCCTTGAGTTTATTTTAAGTATCAAAACCAGCTTCTTAAATTAGAAAAAAGCTTAATGTATTGCTTTATATAGAAGAGCGTATATATCTATTATGTATCGCTTTTAATTTTTTTGATGGAATTCCGATATTGAATAGAATTACCAATAAAAGATTGGTGAGATTCACACGTACGTAGGAATTAAATCGATATTTTCTGGCCGAAACCAGCAAGTCATTTTTAACAATTTTATAGGGGATACCGCTTTTTTTCATCCTTCTAAAAAATTCAAAATCCTCCATAATTACCTGCGCTTCATCAAAACCGTTTAAAGCTTCAAAAACCACCTTTTTAATAAAAAGACATTGATCACCACCTCCTGTGAATATTCCGTTGACACCTGTAAACCTTGCGTTAATTTTTAACCAAAAACTGGGATGATCGAATCGGTACGAAAAGAACCCTGCATCAAAGCCTTCCTTAACGGTCTTTCTGATATCTTCTAAAAATGTTTTTGGCGGAAGGACATCGGCATGTAAAAAAACAAAAATATCCCCAGTGGCCGTTGAGGCGGCTTCGTTCATTTGAAGAGCTCGCCCACGGCCCTGGCATGAAATCAATTTTACGGACGGTGTGGCAACAACGGTATGAGATCCGTCATTAGTTTGATCCGATAAGGCCAAAATAATCTCGCAACTACCAAGGGCCGAGCTACTTAAGTGCGCCAAGAGCTTTTCTAAGTTCTTCTTTTCATTATGCGCCGGAATAATTACACTTATCATGTAAAGGAAATGTCGATTACAAAATCATCTTTTGGTATATAGCACATTGTTCAACCATACCATTTACGTAATTTTTATTGAAAGGTTCAATTACTAACACGACAAACCGTTGAGCAACGAATTACGTAGATAACAAAAAATACAACCACTATGCCCAATACAATAATTCTGAATCGCATTTATCTGTTTTTATTGAACCTTATTTTTGTTTTACCGGTACTTGCGCAAAAAAATGATTCCATAACATTAGTTGATGTTTCCGCAAACCTTCTTGAAAAGATAAAGAATGGCTCAAATACTAATGAATTAAGAGCACAACTCTACACTACCAGCTTTGACGTCCTTCAAAATGAACTGAAGAGCGATTCACAAAAATTGGCTTTTTGGGTCAATACCTACAATGCATATATTCAAATTTTACTTGCTGAAAATCCCAGTCTTTACGACGATAAAAGGGCTTTTTTTAAAAAAGAGCAAATTCCAATTGCCGGTCGTATGCTTTCTTTTGAAAAAATTGAACATGGCATCCTACGAAAATCGCAATGGCCTCTTGGGCTAGGACTGATACGCAAATGGTTTCCTGACAAGTTTGAACGTAAGTTACGTATTAAAAATAGAGATTATAGGGTACATTTTGCATTGAACTGTGGCGCAAAAGACTGTCCGCCGGTAGCCATTTACCGAGCCGATCGACTGGACGAACAGTTCGCCGAAGGAACAACACGCTATTTGCAACGCACTACGGTTTACACCCCTGAGAAAAATGAAGTGGCCGTAAGCGCTTTGTTCAATTGGTTCAGAGGTGATTTTGGGTGCAAAAAAGGAGTGAAAAAAATAGTAAAGAACCAGGAAATTATACCGACGAGCCGTGGCGTAGAGGTTAGGTATCAAAACTATGATTGGACCTTGCAATTGGATAATTGGATTGTACTTTAAATCAAAGGTGCTTAAAAACTATCTAACACGACTTTGTTAAATTGAGGATTCTGGTCTTATAAACTTATAATTAACTATATCTGAAGTAACGAAGGATTACCTCTTAAAATTGATTTCTGTTCCCTGTGTTTTAGCCCCAATACCTACCTTTGCCTTGCGTCCAATACTGATTACGGCATTTTTAAACGCCATTTATGCAACATTTGCTTGTTCTAAAAAAATTTGTACTACCCCTATTTTTATTATTGGGTATTGGTTCCATCCTCTTATTGCAAAACCTTAAGTTCTCTTTCGATTTCAACCAATTCTTTCCCGAAGGCGATGAAGATCTATTTTTCTATCAAGAGTTTACTAAAGAATTCGGCGCTGATGACAGTTTTCTTTTGATCGCCATTGAAAATGACCCGACGGTTTTTGAAACCGACTTTTTGAAGCGTTTCCATAAGGCCTCTACCCTAGCCCGAGATCTGCCCTACGTAAAGACGAGTCAATCGTTGACCACCCTATTTTATCCCTTAAAGACATCTTTTGGGTATACAAAACTTCCTATTGTTCATATAGGTGATTCAACAAAATATAACGCGGATTGGGCAAGATTGCAAAATGACGAGCTTTTTTTAAACACCTTGATAGACGCCAAGGGCACCGCCATGATTATAGCCCTTGAAACCGATGACGAACTAGATTACAATCAGTCCGTTGAGCTTCTTAACGCTACCAGAGGCCTATTGAACGAACATGATTTGAGGGAATATCATTTTTTAGGTCGTACCTTTTTCTATGAGGCCCTAGTTGAAATGCAGATCAGGGAACTGATCGTAACCACCATTGCGGCCATAATTCTGGTTTTCATTATTCTGTTTTTAGTATATCGGCGCATGGCAGTGGTGCTGATCTCGTTAAGTTCCATTGCTTTGGCGCTACTTCTATTTTTGGGCATGTTGTCGCTGCTTGGAAGGGAATTGAACGCCCTGGCCGCATTTTACCCTGTTCTTATGCTTATTGTGGGTACTTCCGATGTCATTCATATCATGGACAGCTTTTTAGGCAAAATTCGCCTAGGGAATGCCAAAAAAGCAGCTATAATAGCAACGTTGAAAGAAGTTGGCCTGACTACTTTACTGACCTCGGCCACCACCGCGGTCGGCTTTGCATCGTTGATGACCTCTCGCTTGAAAAGTATCACCGATTTCGGTATCAACTCCGCCATTGGAGTCTTGATCGCTTATGTAACGGTAATCTTATTTACCACTACGCTATTGCTAATCGTTAAAAAAGAAAAACTGGTACCAAAAGGCAACCCAACGCCCAAATGGCCCTTGTACCTCGCTAAAGTAAATATGTTTACTCGACGAAAGCCCACGGCTATTTTATTGGGAAGTACAGTTTTTACCGCATTGTGCCTACTGGGTATTTCAAGTATCCACACCAACTTTAAATTCAACGAAAATCTTCCCAAAGGCGGGAAAATTGCCATAGATTTCAACTTTTTTCAAGAAAAATTTACTGGATTTCGACCGCTAGAAGTCGCAGTACAGACTGTTGAAGGTCAGAAAGTTACCGACTTTAAGATAATAAATGATATAGCCTTGGTGGAGGAAAAGCTTAAATCATATGGCGCCATTGGCAATGTGCAATCGCTTACGGTACTATATAAGGGGTTAAACAAAGCCTACCATTTAAACAAACAAGAATATTATAAACTTCCTGAAGACCAAAAGGTATTTGAGAAGTATAAAAAAGAGTCCCGCAAATTATCCCCCAAACAGCTGACCAGGTTCATGAACAATGACGAGACCAAAGCGCGAATCACCACTAGGGTACTAGATATTGGCACCTATAGCCTCAAGGTCATTTACGATGAATTATACGCATTTATTGCTTCCAAAACCGATACCGCAGCGGTTTCATTTCGTTTGACGGGAAAAGGGTTGTTGCTCGATAAAAATTCAGTTTACATTCGAGATAGCCTTTTAAAAGGACTGCTTATTGGATTACTACTTGTTTCTGTACTCATGGTACTACTTTTTAAGAACGGAAAACTTCTTTTAATATCACTGATTCCCAATCTATTGCCCCTATTATTCGCGGGGGCTTTATTAGGGTTTTTAGGAATTCCTTTGGAAGCTTCGATTACTGTTGTTTTTGCCATTGTTTTTGGCATTGCTGTTGATGATACCATTCATTTTTTGGGAAAATTGAAAATATGTATGGCCAAAGGCCTTAGCACCGAGGAAGCCCTAGAACTGACCTTTAAAGAAACCGGCAGGGCTTTGGTTATAACGACTATCGTGCTCTTTTTTGGATTCATGGTACTCTTGTTCTCGATTTATCGACCCAGTATAATTATCGGCCTCCTTATTAGTGCCACGCTGGTAACGGCGCTGCTTTTAGATTTACTCTTGCTACCCGTTTTGATTCGAAGAGTATTTAAGGATGGTTAATTCATATTAATGTTCGATGCCGCAACGGTATTTTCTGTTTTTATGATTTATTGGCAAACCGGGAAGAAGATTCTATAAACTATATTTATAAAGTTTTACTTACAATACCAAATCATAATTAATTACAAATAAATCACTTAACATCCATATTCTAACAC
>JBATIN010000145.1:0-11884 GCA_049667765.1 Flavobacteriaceae bacterium | reverse complement strand
GCATCGTTGTCATCGCAATCCGTGGTAGGAATCACAGAAGTGGAATAGCCGGTTCCTGGACTTTGGCAACTCTCCACGGTGGTCGGGTCGGCATAGCCGTCCCCGTCCGCATCCAGATACCAGATCGTGTTTGGGTTTATGGAGGCATTGTTGTCATTGCAATCCGTTAAAGGCAAGATATTTGTTGTATAACCTATTCCCGGACTTGTTGGACTGGAAATCGTATTAGGTGCCGCATAGCCATCACCATCTGCATCAAGATACCATGTTTGGTCCGTTGGGCTATTTTGAGATATGACCAGCGTAACACTTTTGTTAAATGCTACCTGATTGCCCGCCGCATCCGTTTGTGTCGTGCTACCGTTGTTACTATTCGGATGTTGTATTGACATAAAGAGAAATTGGTAATCTGGTGAGAAGGTGATTCCTGTTGGTTCTGAATCAGCAGGGGTGCGCGCAAAAATCTTCACTTTAGGGTTGCTTTGGGTATGCCCATTTTCAATTACCCAAATGTAATTCTGAAAGTTACCCGCATCTTGCAGCACCCAAAGATTTCCATCTCCATCAAAAGCCATATTATCATTTCCGGTACCCCAATTTACATTGCTAGAACCCCCTTCATGAGTCACGGTATAGGTAGCATTGCCCACATAGGTTTCCATTTGTGAGACCGTGGTTCCAGAAATAGGATCGGAATCTTGAAAACGATAGACCCTTCCCTCCTCTTTTACAGCAAAATAAATCTTGCCGTCAGGCCCTATTTCTACATCTTCAATACCATTAAATGCAGTTGCTCCAACAGCTGTACTTTGGGCTGTAGTCGAATTAATTTCCGCTTGCGTAGTATTGTTCAATTGAACCCAGTTTCCAGAACCATTTTTTGGCCCGGTGTACACGTAGAGATTACCGCTGCTTAGGTCTTGAGGGCTGTTAGAAACGAATTTATAGAGATAGCCCAAAGTTGCATCCGCCCCTTGATAAACAGTTCGTTGATTGTTATGAATCGCGGCATTTTCATGTTTAAAGTTGCCCATTGCCCATAACTTGTCCGGGCCGTTTCTACCACCTGGCTGGTCTATAACCGTTTTCGTAGCTGGATCGATTTCTATGGCCCAGCCTAAGTCGTCATACCCATCTCCGTTCAAATCCCTTGGAAAACCATAGTTTGGGTTATTCTCCAGTTCAATGCTAGTATACTCCTCACAACTTATTATGGTGTTCCATGGAGTAACCGTCCCTGAACAATTGGCAGCCGTTAATACCAGGCTGCTGAAATCTACCGCTTGGGAATTGGTAACTTGCCAAAGGTTTGAACTTGAATTATAGTTTACATCAAGAATACTTACGCCACCAGGCGCCGTTTCGGCATTTATGGCAAGATAGCCATTGGTACTGCTTCCACCAATAGGTACATAGCCTGAAAAGTCGTTGTTGGCCATTAAATTTCCGCCCTGCGATAAGGCATCACCCGCTTCGATAATCTTCTGAAATCGATGTGAGGAAGGGATAATAAAATCGGTATTCTGAGCCCCCGGTGGTACCGAAATAAAATCTCCGATCTGCTGTGAACTTACCACAATATTGAATAGTAGAAACGGTAGAATTTTTATATTCATTCAGACATCCTTTTGTTATGGAAATAAGGCCTTTAATCGGGGGAGGAAAAAACTTTGTAGCCTTATAACTATAAAACTAGGTAATATAGCTTCCAAATGAATGAAAAATCGACAAGGCAACGGATAAACAGGGCATTTGGCAATGCGTATGATGAATTAGACGGCTCGTTTGGCTACTGTAGCGAATTGCAAGTAGAACATATCCGTAGCAGTAAAAAGAAAAGGAATATTATAAAGGTATGGCTTTAAAGACCTTGTTCTATTAATTCCCTTGTGACTAATTACCGTATACCCCTGGTCTTTGTACATTTTAGCGATACTACTTTTGGTAAAAAAGCGCATATGTGTTTTGTCGAAGATTCCATGACCTTCATACTCGAATTTTTTCTGTAAGATGATCTTCTTGAAAGCAGAATGGTACCTGATGTTAGGAATAGAGCTAATAACCACACCTCTAACAGTCAATTTTGATTTTATAGCGGTCAAGAAGGAGTATGGATCAACCAAATGCTCTAAAACATCGTTACAATATATAACATCAAAATAATTTTCCGGAAGTTCATCAACAAAATTCTCACAAGGGCCAATAAATACCTTATCCAATCTTTTTTTTGCTTGTTCAGCAGGTTCTTGCATAAGTTCAATACCCCAAGCCTCGAGACCTTCTTTATCTTTGATATAGCCTGCAAAAGCACCTTCACCACAACCTATATCTAATAGGGTTTTACATCCCTCAGGAAGATAGACCAGCATTTCAGGCCGTTCGTGGTTATAATAATCTTCAGCTTTGTTGTTGTAGTCCATTCAGGAATTTATCTACTATAATTCGGCGACTCTTTGGTAATGGTCACATCATGCGGATGGCTTTCATTGATGCCACTAGCGGTTATCTTGACAAACCGACCCGTATTCTGTAAGGTGGCAATATCCTTGGCACCACAGTAACCCATTCCAGCTCGAAGTCCGCCTACAAATTGATGGATGCTCTCGAAAAGATCGCCTTTATAAGGTACTCGACCCACGATTCCTTCAGGCACCAGTTTCTTTATATCGTCTTCAACATCTTGAAAATATCGGTCTTTGGAACCTTGTTTCATGGCCTCTACGGAACCCATACCTCGGTAGGACTTAAACTTACGCCCTTCGTAAATAATGGTTTCTCCTGGCGATTCTTTGGTGCCTGCTAAAAGCGAACCTAACATTACTGTATCTGCCCCTGCTGCTATGGCCTTCGGTATATCACCTGTGTAGCGAATACCACCATCTGCGATAACTGGCACTCCGCTACCTTTTATAGCGGCGGCAACTTCCAATACTGCCGAGAATTGAGGAAATCCGACTCCGGCTACAACTCTTGTTGTACATATTGAACCTGGGCCGATGCCTACTTTTACAGCATCTGCACCAGCGGCCACCAAATATTTTGCTGCCTCGCCAGTAGCTATATTGCCTACTATGACTTCTAGTTTAGGGAATTTCTTTTTTACTTTTTTCAAGACATCCACCACTCCTCTGGTATGTCCGTGGGCAGTGTCGATTACCACGGCATCTACCCCTGCTTTTACCAAAGCTTCTGCCCTTTCAACGGCATCTCCGGTAACACCTAATGCAGCCGCAACACGAAGACGACCATATTGGTCTTTATTGGCCATCGGCTTTTGTGTCAACTTGGTAATGTCACGAAAAGTGATGAGTCCCACGAGTTTGTTGTCTTTATTAACAACAGGTAGTTTTTCGATTTTGTGTTCTTGTAAGATATCCTCGGCCTCCGAAAGTGAAGTACCCTCAGCGGCAGTAACCAAATTTTCAGAGGTCATTACTTCTGAAATTGGCCGATCATTATTTTTTTCGAATCGCAAATCGCGATTGGTAACTATTCCGATCAATATCCCTGCATCATCTACAATGGGTATACCGCCGATACCGTACTCCTTCATATTTGCCTTCGCATCCTTTACAGTAGAATTCAAGGGCATGGTCACTGGATCTAGAATCATACCGCTCTCTGCACGTTTTACCTTTCTAACTTTCAAGGCTTGCTGCTCAATGGACATATTCTTGTGCAATACCCCGATCCCTCCTTCTTGTGCCATCGCAATGGCCATTCTTGATTCGGTTACCGTATCCATAGCTGCTGAAACGATAGGAACATTGATAGTGATGTTTCGGGTAAATTTGGTTTGAATATTAACTTCGCGTGGAAGTACTTCTGAAAAAGCGGGCACTAAGAGTACGTCATCGTAAGTAAGACCTTCTCCAACAATTTTATCAAGGTGGGCTTGCATTGCAATTAAAGATTTAATTGCGTGCAAATGTAAGGCTTTTAATTGGGATATTCTTGCTATTTATTAGCAGTACGCAATGTCAACTGAAATAACACTAAAATTGAAGATCCCATAAAGGTCAAGGTCATTAAAATTCCTGATAATATGACCACATATTTCATCCAAAGTACTCCTGACCAGAGCATGTAGATGCCCCCGAAGGTCAACATTACCGAAATAAAGGGTTCTACGGTTAAAAACAGTTTTAGTTTTTTCGATGCATTTGTCATCCATACCAAGACCCCTAACAAAAAGAAAATGAAGGACATGGAAAGAATATGAGTATGTACAATAGTCAGCATTTCACGCTCGCCTTTTTTAAATTTCATAACCTCAACTTCTTCATTTTCTTCATTACCCAAATAGTTTTCCACTACCCCATCTGGGTTTGCCGTACTGGTTTGATTTACAAAAAGCAGGCCTGTATAAAACCCTACGGAAAGTATGATTACAAAAGCGCCTATAAAAATCTTGATTTCTTTAGGAAAGGTTTGCAAAAGGCCGTTATACTTCATTACAGCACATTTTGTTGTTGAAGTATCGCAATAGTCTGCAGCAAATCATCCATTGCGGAAGTCATGGAACGTACAGATATTGTTGCTCCGGCGATACCGTCTATATTGGTTTCATGATCTACCCTATTGCCCCCTGTTAAGCCTATAAACTGGCTCAACCAACGTTTGCTGCCGATTTCGCCACCATATTCTTCACGATAGATCAGCACTTTAGAATGTTTTACCTTAACATCGGCATCGAAAATGACCAAGTAATCAAACTTTGCCGTTTTACTGGGCGCTTGGTCCACGAAGGCATAACCTAATACTTGCGTTCCGCTGATAACTTTGAAAAAATTATTTGGCGTTATTTTAGTGGGAAGTGTTTTACTTAGCCCTTCAGAAATACTAATTGGCTTCATAGAGAAGTCGGTAATCTCAAAAGTTTTTTCAATTTCTTTCGTTACTTTTTTTTCTAGATTCTTGGGCAGACCGAATCCAACAAAAAATAGCGATATACTTAAAACGATAAGAGCTGAAATTCTATTATTCCTCATAATGTGGCTGTATTATTTTTCAATTCAATTCGAGTATAGATGATGATGTCTTTTTGAACTAGAACCAAACACCGATACCGAAGTTCAGTCTATTTTTTACACCGTCAGTACCGTTAAGTGCATTAGAACGAAATTGATAATCTCCTTTTAAAACCACCCCTGGAGCCAGATGGTATGTCAAACCAGTGGTCACATCAGTTCTATCAAAGGCTTCGTTATCAACCAAACTTCCTGCTGTGGAGGCATGCGTATCGAACTTTTCAAAACGGGCAAATGCAAATAATTTTTGTGCCTTGTTCAAAGATAGAAGATTGTAAGCTCCTTCTATATAAAAGCCTTGTAATGCGCTCCCCAGGTCATTGCCGGTTAAATTATTATAAGCTTCCGTATCTGATAAGGATGCATGAATAAATTGACCCCGAGCGGTAAACCTGCTGTATGCGTACCGAGCATCTAAACCAAACATTGCAATACCAATATTAGCTCCATTAAGGGTTTCGACGTCATCGGCAGCCTGTGTTTTACCCAAATAGGTAGCGAAACCTAGTCGTAGGCCAGGAATACCATAATAATCTAATTTTGTGGATAAAGTGGGACTATCTACGGTTGATTGAATCGCCTTTTGGCGTCCGCTACGTAGTCCGTTCGATCCTTTTAAAAGCCCTGAAATGCCACCCTCTCCATCTGCCTCTGATGATTTGAACCCGTTGAAAACATAAGCTTGGTAACCCAATGATATATCATTGAACCTGCCCGTAACACCAACACCTAATTCGCGCCAAGTGGTAGGTATGATCACATTATCCATTTCTGGGCGCTCTACCCCATTAAAAGTGGTTGGTTCATGAAATTCGTTGACAATGCCCATCGGCACCAACATTAACCCGCCTCTTAGGCTTGTGTTACTACCCACAGTATAATTTACAAATGCCTGTTCTACATATATTTCATTCACATGCTCTAACTCGACTTCCGTAACAAATTGTGTTTTTTCATTGAAGCGATATCCAAAAAGGAGCACCATTCGTTGAACATCCAACTCGCCATTATCGCCTTCTGGCTGATTATAAAGCATTTCGGCATATGCGCCGACGGTAACCGCAGAACCATAATTGCCTGATAGTAATCGCTGGGCAGCGTTTAATTGGGTTTGCGGATTAAGCGTTATAGAATCCGTTTGGGTCTGTGCGCCTACAAAAATAGTTGAAAGAAGAAGGACAAAATATAGGTAACATTTTCGCATTGTTTACGGTTTATACTTATTTAGACTTATTTTAAATAAGTGATTAATAAGTTTGCAAATTTAGAAGCAAAAATGAATTTAGCAAACTTTATTTATATTAAATCTAAATAAATATAAATATTTAACATTTAGGGAATCCGAAGGAGAAAATAAATAGAATATAAAGTCTAGTGATAGGCGGAAAACAACTCCGAAGCCTTATTATATGCTGCTTCGAACACCATCCAATTTACATTGGTGTGTGCCTTGGCGGTGGTAAAATAGGAGAGCATTTTTTCGGTGGGCATATTGCCCGTGAGCTCGTCTTTGGCCATGGGGCAACCGCCAAAACCTTGTACGGCACCATCAAACCTTCTACAACCCGATTTGTAAGCCGCATCCACTTTTTCGTGCCATTTGGTAGGCGTTGTATGGAGATGTGCTCCAAACTCGATTTCAGGATATTTTGGAATGAGATTGGAGAATAAATAGTCGATAGTTTCAGGGTCGGAAGTACCTACGGTATCGGAAAGTGATAGAATTCGAGCGCCCATTTCGGCCAATCGCTCCGTCCACTCCCCTACGATCTCCACGTTCCAAGGATCGCCATAAGGGTTTCCGAATCCCATAGAAATATAAGTAACCACTTGTTTGCCCGAAGCATCGGCAATATTGAATATATCTTGAAGTGTTTCTACCGATTCTTCAATAGTTTTATGCGTATTACGCATCTGGAAGTTTTCCGAAATAGAAAACGGGAAGCCTAAATATTGAATTTCGGCATGTGAGGAAGCATCTTCAGCCCCTCTTGTATTTGCGACAATGGCCAATAGTTTGCTTTTTGTTTTCGATAAATCCAATTGTGAAAGCACCTCGGCGGTATCGACCATTTGCGGTATGGCCTTGGGCGAAACGAAACTTCCAAAATCAATGGTATCAAAACCACAACCTAACAAGGCCTGTATGTATTTCACTTTTTTGTCGGTAGGAATAAATGCCTTGATGCCTTGCATGGCATCCCTTGGGCATTCTATAATTTTGATCTTGTTCGTCATAGTATCGCACTATCGCCATAAAATTAGTACTAATTATCTGATAATAGAATGTACACCCCAATCCCAATAAAAACCACGATCTGCAACCATTTAAAAAAAGTACCTGTGCCCGCATTTTGTTTTAAATACCTTGAAATACTTCCGGAAAGAATAGCGATGAGCGAAAAAACAAGGAACGAAACAAGCATAAAGAGCAAGCCTAGTATATAAAATTGCACTGTATTGCTCAAGGTGTTGCTAAACAAAAATCCAGGGAAAAATGCTAAAAAAAATATCGTCACCTTCGGGTTCAACACATTCATGACAAACCCTTGTTTGAACAATTGCAGCAACGATTTTTTAGGAACGGATGATGCCTCTTCCAAATTCAGTGCGGCGGAATTCGTAAAAACCTTAAAGGCCAAAAAAAACAAATACAGGGCTCCCAATAGTTTTATGAAGAAAAAAAGATTTTCATTGGCCTTAATGAGCGCCGAGACACCAAAGGCCAACAAGGTAGTATGCACCAAGCAACCTGATATTAATCCTGCAGTGGTGGCAAGTCCGTACTTTTTGCCATGAACCACACTTTGCATTAATACATATATATTATCAGGACCTGGCGAAATGGCCAACGCAGCAGTAGCCGTAACAAAGGTTAGGAGAATTTCGTAGTTCAAATCATTGGCATTTGGGGTTACCCAATTTTTATAGCACAGGTCATAAATATAATTTGGAACCATTGCACTTAATGCGTTAACCCTATAAAACATCACAAAATACAAATTCCATTGCTGGCACGTTCCTTTTTTATATCTTTCTAAAATTCAGGAATCCTATACCGAGACCTATATATGTAACTCGTGGTTCAACCACTTGAAAACTTTAGCTAAGAACAGATGAAAAAATCAATTTTACCCCTGCTTTTGGTAATTGCGTTGCTGACCTTAAGTTTTATAGCATCAGATTACAAAGTCACCCTTAAAAACAAGACCGTTATGGAGAAAACCGATAGCGTACTACGTCATGTAGTTTTGTTCAAGTTTAAAGAAGGTACCTCCTCAGCGGACATTAAGAAAGTTGAAGAAGCCTTTAGCGCGCTACCTTCAAAAATACCTCAGATCATATCGTATGAATGGGGCACGAACAACAGTCCCGAAGGCTTGAACAAGGGCCTAACCCATTGTTTTTTCCTCACTTTTAAATCAGAAGAAGACCGGGCGACATATTTACCACACCCAGACCACAAGGCTTTTGGCGAAGTGCTTGGCCCACATTTAGATGATGTAACGGTTGTTGATTATTGGACGAAATAGTTCCAGTTGGCTGTAGCAGTTTACAGCAGAATTCAAGGTTCAAAACCGACTTCATCGGTTAGATTAAGGTGCAAAGGAGCTACTTAAACATAGTGAACCATAACTTTTCAACAACAAGCAAATTCGCACCTTTTAACCTCGTTCCTCGTACTTCTCCAGTATCGCCTTATTGATACTCTTGATCAAAGATGGCCCTTCGTAAATAAAACCTGTGTATAGTTGAACCAAATCGGCACCGGCATTCAATTTCTCCAACGCATCTTCTGGTGAATGGATACCTCCCACCCCGACAATCGGAAATGCCTTGCCACTCTTTTCCGAAAGAAAACGAATTACCTCCGTACTACGTGCGGCCAAAGGTTTTCCGCTTAGTCCGCCTTTTTCTTCGGTATGTACCAGATCAGATTTCAAGTTCTTTCGTTCAATGGTGGTATTGGTCGCGATAATACCTTCAATTTTTGTCTTTTCCACAATTTCGATAATGTCGAGCAGTTGATCATTGCTTAAATCAGGTGCAATTTTTAAAAGTATCGGTTTTAACTTAGTAGTATGCTTTGCGGCGCATTTTTCGTTTTCCTTTTTTAACTCCTTTAGCAATGCAGTCAGGGGTTCTTTATCTTGCAGTTCCCGTAACCCTGGTGTATTGGGCGAACTCACATTGACCACAAAATAATCTACATGTTCGAACAAGGCATCGAAACAAATAAGATAGTCTTTGACCGCATCTTCGTTGGACGTAACTTTGTTCTTACCGATGTTACCGCCTATTAGCACATTGTGCTTTTTCTTTAAACGTTCAACGGCGTCGAAAACGCCACTGTTATTAAACCCCATTCGGTTAATGATGGCTTGGTCTGCCTTTAATCGAAATAATCTTTTTTTAGGGTTTCCTTTTTGCGCTTTGGGGGTTAACGTACCAATTTCTATAAACCCGAATCCGAAATCGGAGAGTTCATTGTACAGTTTGGCATCTTTATCAAAGCCTGCGGCGAGACCAACCGGATTTTTAAATTTCAGACCAAAAACCTCACGTTCCAATCGCGGATCTTCCAAAAGGTACTTTGTTCTAAAAATACTGGAAAAGCCGATTTGAGAAAGTAAACGGATCACTGAAAAAGTAAGATGGTGCACCCTCTCTGGGTCAAGTAGAAAAAGAAAGGGTCGAACGATAAACTTATACATGAATCAAGGTAAGATTTTTGTAAAAATACAAACAAAACCCTAGTATTTCTCCTATCTCAGCGTATTTTATCAACAAGGAAAGTTAACATCAATTTTGGCGTACCGAATCGGTCATTTGAACGGGAATCACCCGAATAGGTTCGCGTATGGCTTCATTACAAAGTAATAAGTAGCGCTGGTATTGTTTTTCATTAAATACGGAAAGCAGTTTCGTATCGCTCTCAAGAGAGGCGTCAACTATTTTTTGCTGCAAAGCCTTGTACTTACCTGCCATGGTGGTCAGTTCTTCGGTAGTACTCTGTGGGTGCTCGTCAAAAAGCTTCTGAATGGTGTCTTCAATGGTTCGTGAAGTAATCTCAAATTCTGCCTTTAACTGTTCCATTATCCCGATTTGTTCTTGGTTCAATTGAAAGATCTTGGTGATCATTTCGCCATTATTACCGCCGACATCTAAGGTACAGGTTTGGGCATGCGCGGCAAAACAACTAAAAAAACCCAATAAACATATTTTGAACGATTTTAGGTACATAACTATAATCCGTTGTGATTCGTTTAGTATTAACAGTATTTTTATGCAAAAATTATATCAATGCAGCACATAGTAGAACGATTCATCAGCTATATTACTATCGATACCCAAAGTGATCCGACCTCGAATACCACACCAAGTACGGAAAAACAATGGATTTTGGCGCGAAAGTTAGTGGAAGAACTTAAAACAATCGGCATGCATGAGGTCAGCATAGATGACAAGGCCTACATTATGGCAAGCCTGCCAAGTAATCTTCAAAAAAAAGTACCTACAATTGGCTTTATCTCACATTTTGATACCTCGCCAGATTTTTCGGCAACACAGGTGAACCCAAAAATTATCGAGAATTACGACGGTGCAGCTATCATGCTGAATGTTGACCAGAACATTGTGCTTTCACCTGATTATTTTGAGGATCTATTATTGTACAAAGGGCAGACCCTAATTACCACCGATGGCACTACTCTATTAGGTGCCGATGATAAGGCAGGTATTACCGAGATCGTCAGTGCTATGGAATATTTGATCCAACACCCCGAAATCAAGCATGGCGAAATTAAAATAGCCTTTACTCCTGACGAAGAAATCGGACGAGGAGCGCATCATTTCGATGTGAAAAAATTTGGTGCCGATTGGGCCTATACTATGGATGGAAGCCAAATAGGCGAATTGGAATATGAGAATTTTAATGCAGCGCGTGCTAAAATTGTCATTAAAGGAAAGAGTGTACACCCTGGCTACGCAAAAAACAAAATGATCAATGCCATAAGTATTTCGCAAGAATTCATGAATCAGTTACCAATTTCAGAAACGCCACAATATACCGAAGGCCGTGAAGGTTTTTTTCATATTCATCATCTTAAAGGTGAAATTGAACATGCCGAAATAGAACTGATCGTTCGTGATCATGACCACTACCTCTTTGAAAAAAGAAAGCAACTTTTGATCGATACTACTAATGATCTCAACAAAAAACACGGGGACTGCCTAAGCCTCGAATTAAAAGATCAGTATTTTAATATGAAGGAGAAGGTTGAACCGGTCATGCACATTGTCGACATTGCCAAAGAAGCCATGCAGGCCGTAGGAGTTGCCCCGATCATTAAACCCATTCGGGGAGGTACCGATGGATCACAACTAAGCTATATGGGACTTCCCTGCCCCAATATTTTTGCAGGAGGCCACAATTTTCATGGCAAATATGAATACGTTCCCGTGGAAAGTATGCTAAAAGCGGTTGAAGTTATCGTTAAAATTTGCGAACTTACTGCGAGCAAAAACGAAATACCATGGAAAAATCTGAAAAACTGAAAGCCTATTTTTCAAAAGAACACCGCTTTAGGGAAGGTATCGGAATTTTACGTGACTTGGCCCTTAAAACAGCTGCCGAAGAAACCTTTAAATGGTCTGCCCCTGTCTATTCCATTGATGGCAAGAATGTATTTTGGATCGCCCGATTTAAAAACCATTTTGGTGTCGGCTTTTTTAACGGTATTTTTTTAACGGATCCGAAAAAGATATTGCTCAACATGCAAGAAGGCAAAACAAAGGCTATGAGGCATTTGCATTTCAGTACCCAAGCTCAAATCGACCCTAAAGTAGTACTC
>JBATIN010000144.1:0-3724 GCA_049667765.1 Flavobacteriaceae bacterium | reverse complement strand
ATTTTAGCCTGTTCGAAAATGTTGATACTTGCATGATGAAGGCAAAAATGTCCAAATCATCCCTTGATTGCGCCATGATGGATATGGATATGGATTGCTGCACCGATGTGGAAGTTCTTCTTCAAGGACAAGATGACCTGAAGATTTCATTCGATCAAATCACTTTTGACCAACAGGTATTCATCGCCTCATTCGCTTATTCGTACATCAATTTATTTGAAGGGTTTGACGAGCACGTTGTTCCCTTTAAAGAATATTCACCTCCACCGTTGATACGGGATATACAGATCTTGGATCAGACATTCCTCATTTGATTTTTAAACTTTAGAAATTTAGCCCAACGGCAACCGCTGTTATTGGGCTTCATCTGTTGTTCGTATGGTTTTTTCCGTGCGGTTTCTAATGGTTTAATAATCAATTCCTATGCTGAACAAAGGCATCAAATTTCTTATCGAGAATAAACTGGTAGCAGTACTGATGCTCATCCTTTTTGTAGGATGGGGTACCGTAAATGCGCCGTTTAATTGGGACACAGGCTTCTTGTCCAGCAATCCCGTTGCTGTGGATGCCATCCCCGATATTGGAGAGAACCAACAAATCGTTTTTACCAAATGGCCTGGCAGATCTCCACAGGATATCGAAGACCAGATTTCCTATCCGTTGACCACCTCCTTATTGGGTATCCCTGGCGTTCGGACAATACGCAGTTCGTCCATGTTCGGATTTTCGAGCATCTATATCATTTTTGAGGAGGATGTGGAATTCTATTGGAGCCGTAGCCGAATCCTTGAAAAATTAAACTCGCTTCCAAGTAATTTGCTCCCCGAGGGAGTAAATCCCGCATTGGGCCCCGATGCTACAGGATTAGGTCAAATTTTCTGGTATACCTTGGAAGGCAGGGACAAAGAAGGAAACGTTACCGCTGGTTGGGACTTACAGGAATTGAGAACTGTACAGGACTACTATGTGAAATATGGTCTTTCCGCAGCAAGTGGTGTATCTGAAGTAGCTTCTATTGGGGGGTATGTACAGGAATACCAGATCGATGTCGATCCCGAATTGATGAAGCAATACAATATCGGGCTTCATCAGGTGGTCAATGCTGTAAAACAGAACAATCGCGATATTGGCGCACAGACCTTGGAAATCAATCAGGCCGAATATTTGATACGTGGCCTCGGGTATGTGGAATCTTTGGAAGACATCAAAAATGCTGTGGTCTCTTCGGAAGAGTATACTTCAATCCGTGTTAAGGATATCGCCAATGTTTCTATTGGCCCAGCCGTTCGCCGCGGTATTCTTGATAAAGAAGGCGCCGAGGTGGTTGGTGGCGTCGTGGTGGCCAGATATGGTGCAAATCCGCTAGAAGTCATTAATAATGTGAAAGACCAAATAGCGGAATTAAGTACCGGACTCCCTTCCAAACTACTAAGCGATGGACGCACTTCGCAACTGACCATTGTGCCGTTCTACGACCGTACCGAACTGATTCAGGAAACCTTGGGAACCTTGAACGAAGCCTTGACCATGGAGATACTAATTACCATTTTGGTCATCATTATCATGGTATTCAACCTGAGGGCCTCCATCCTTATTTCAGGTTTACTGCCAGTCGCGGTATTGATGGTTTTTGTTACTATGAAATTATTCAATGTTGATGCCAATATCGTTGCGCTTTCGGGTATCGCTATTGCCATTGGTACCATGGTCGATGTCGGTGTGATCCTGGCGGAGAATATGATACGGCATTTGGAAGATGAAAAATTGCGCCTTAAGGAAAATGGAGTTGCGTTTACCACCAATGAAATCATTTACAATGCCACCGCCGAAGTCTCAGGCGCCATTGTAACGGCGGTAATGACCACCATCATCAGTTTTATTCCGGTATTTACCATGATAGGGGCCGAAGGCAAACTCTTTCGTCCTTTGGCCTTTACCAAAACGATGGCGCTTTCCACATCTTTGGTAATCGCACTCTTTCTGATTCCGCCATTTGCTGCTTTTTTATTCCGAAAAAGCGATGTCAGGGAACGTACAAAATATGGTATCAATGCTATTCTAATCGCATTGGGAATCGCAGCGCTTGTATATGGCTATTGGTTGGGACTACTATTGGTAGCTTTCGGAGGTACCGGATTTTGGTTTACCGCAAAACAGCGCAATCAGGTTGACCTTTCAATTTTCAATTTTCAATTTTCGCTGGACAAGAACACGATCAACATTATTCTTTCCGCTATCGCCCTTGTTTTTTTGCTGGCGGAATATTGGAGGCCCTTAGGTTTTGACCGAAGCATCGTGATGAACCTGATTTTCGTATCCCTTGTCTGCTTTGGCCTACTCGGTGCGTTTTCCTTGTTCAAGAGTTACTATTCCCGAATCCTTCGCTGGGCATTACAGAACAGGCTGTTGTTTTTGATCATACCCGCTACCGTTTTGACCCTAGGTATTGTGATAATGAAAAATACGGGGAAGGAGTTTATGCCCGCTTTGAACGAAGGTTCTTTCTTATTGATGCCCACCTCCCTTCCACATGCAGGGGTGGCCGAAAACAAGAGGGTGTTACAACAATTGGATATGGCCGTGGCCAGTATTCCTGAGATCGAGACGGTGGTCGGTAAATCCGGTAGAACGGAATCCGCGCTCGATCCTGCTCCATTGTCCATGTATGAAAACATGATTCAGTACAAATCGGAGTATATGCGGAATAGAGAAGGCAAACGACAACGCTATAAGGTCAATGAAGATGGATTATTTGAGTTAAGGGATGGAAGTTTCTTTTTGAATCCCAATACCGTTTTAGAAGAAAAAAAGTCCAAGTATGAAGAAAGCGACATTCAGGATTTTTCTGAGATAACCCATAAAAATCTGATTTCAGATACCGATGGGGAATATTTCCGAAAATGGCGGCCAGAAATTCAATCCCCAGACGACATCTGGAATGAAATCGTTCGGGTAACGAAATTGCCGGGCGTGACTTCAGCTCCTAAATTACAACCTATTGAAACACGTTTGGTTATGTTGCAGACAGGCATGCGCGCCCCGATGGGCATCAAGGTCAAGGGGCAAGATTTGCGACAGATCGAGACCTTTGGTATTGCGTTGGAAAACATCCTTAAAGAGTCTGAGGGGGTTAAGGACGAGGCCGTATTTGCCGATCGGATCGTTGGCAAACCTTATTTGTTGATCGATATCGATAGGGAGGCTTTGGCACGATACGGCATTCTAGTGGAAGATGTACAACGGGTGTTGGAGGTCGCCGTTGGTGGAATGACCTTGACCCAGACCGTCGAAGGCAGGGAGCGTTATGGGGTTCGGGTGCGCTACCCAAGGGAACTTCGGGAAAATCCGTCCGACATCAAAAACATCTATGTACCGGTCGCGAAAGGGAGTCCGGTCCCCTTGAGCGAATTGGTTACGATCCGCTATGAAAAAGGGCCACAGGTCATCAAAAGTGAGGATACGTTCTTGGTCGGCTATGTGCTTTTTGACAAGTTGGACGGTTATGCTGAGGTCGATGTGGTAGAAGATGCCCAAGCACTGATCCAGCAAAAAATCGATAATGGAGAATTAGCGGTCCCCAAAGGGATAAGCTATCGATTTACCGGCACATACGAAAATCAATTACGGGCAGAAAAAACCCTTTCGGTGGTGGTGCCTTTGGCATTGCTGGTCATCTTTTTGATCCTTTATTTTCAGTTCCGTTCTGTAACCACTTCCTTAATGG
>JBATIN010000143.1:0-7434 GCA_049667765.1 Flavobacteriaceae bacterium | reverse complement strand
ACCTAAGCTTGAATCTAGGCTCAAAGTACTTAAAAATCTTGCATTCCCTATCCTAAATTCTTTAAAAAAGCAATACGCTTTACAAAGTAAAGTGCCAAAAATGTACCTGATGTAAGGGTGTCCCGAGGATTTATAGGAGAACGGACTGCCGTATTAGCTACGCATTCCTTGTACATAATCCTGCACGCCTTGTTGCAGTTCATGAAACATCGTAAATTGTTGCTTTACACTTTCCATGTATTCTTCTACAGATTTCTTTTTTTCGCGAAGCGCTTGAATAATTTCGTCATTGGTATCGCTTAGGCGCTCCAAACCGCTTTTTAAGGTTTCACTGCGCTCAAAAAGATTGTAGGTTCTTGGCTCACAGAGGTATGAACTCAATTTGTTTTTCAACTGGCGGGCTTCGCGTTGGTTTCTTTCCAAGCGAAGGACCAGATTACTTTTTTCAAAAGGATTTTCGGCTAGTTCCATGGGGACGGATTTTGAGGTTATACAATGTTTGTGATGCGCTATAATAGGTACGTAATTTTAACGCAGATTGGATGATATAATTATCTTGTTTATAAGAATTTAACGAATTTTTAGGGAAGCCTTAGGCTTTTAACAATAGTAGCCTATTTGAGAAGGGTTGGGGTATTGAATTCAAAGCTCGATTCAAGAACCAAATCTGGACGAAACCAATAGTCATCGCCGTAACTTATTTTACATTTAAAACATGCCATTTCACCACGGATTCTTTTTTATAGAGGGAAGGATTGACTAATAACCGTTTAATTAAATTTTACAACTTTCGCTTTGCCTCACCATATGGATTTACCAAATATTTACCATTAAATGTTTGCATATAAATCCTACACTTTCTAACTTCATGAAAAATGAATTAGATGGATATCAACTTTGAATATGATGCTGTAAAAGCGAGCCAACGCCTTGAGGGTTTGGCTTCGGACAAGGTGAATAAACTACTCGATAAGTATGATTTTATCGTACGTGCCGATGTTTTTTTTAAAACGGAGAAATCTTCAGACCCGGAAAAAGGAAAAATCTGCAACATTCGCCTTAGTGTACCTGGGCCCAGGTTGTTTGCGGAAGCAAGTCACGGTGCGTTCGAAGCATCGATCGCGGAAGCTTGTGATGATTTGGAAAGGCAGTTACGTAAGCGCAAGGGCAAAATGAAGCATCACTAATAGATATCCCTAGTGATCTTCAGGGTCGTCTACAAAGTTGTTTTCGGCAATGACTTTAGAAAGTCGTTCGGTGAATATCGGACTTCTTTTTAAATCGCGCATGAGCCTTTTTCTTTTGCGGTCGGAGATGTCCAAGGTATCTAAAAAATGTTCGGTTCGTTCTACGGTAGCCAACCGATCTTCTTTCAATTGCACCCGCTCTTCTGCCGTGAGTACTATTTCAGGTTCAAAGCGCTCTAGTAAGGTGTGCTTTTGCACTTTAACTTCTTTTTTAGCGACTTTGTTTTGGGCAGTACTTTTCGTTGTTCCTAATAGAAACGAGGTGCATATTAAAATTAAATAAGCAAGTTTTTTCATTTTCAATCGTAATGTCTTTTCAGTGTTATCTCCGGAAAATTTTAGTCTTCGATATCCTCAAAAGTGGTTTCCACCCATAACGCTTTCGATAATTTTTGGGAAATCCCGTTTTTATACAGCTCTTTCAACAATTGGCGGCGTTTACGGTCCGAGATATCCAAAGTATCGAGAATGGCCCTTGTATGCGAAATTTCTGCCATTCGCTGTTCGTTTAAATCGGTAAAATTTGGTTCGAATTTTAACAAAATAGGCCCGTCTTCTTCGGTAATCGGTGCATTGGCCATTTCAAGGTCATTATTGGCCACTATAATTTGCTGGCTACGGGTTGCGGTCACTGCCAAAAGAAAAACGAACAACAAGGGGAGTACCAAACTTTTTTTCATTTCCTAAAGAATTCTCCCCTACAAGATACAAAAATATTTCACCGGCTTGGGCGTGACAGTATGAATAAATAATTCGTTATAAGAACAAAACCATTTATGGTTAATATCAATATCTTTGGGAAGTAGCTTGAAATAAGTCCACAATGAAAAAAATAGTTTTTTGCCTTGTAGTGTCGATGCTAACAACTTTTAGCTATGCCCAAAGCGCGGTCAAAATAGCGTCTGCCGAGATAACTTTCAATTTTATCAACAATGACGTTGATGGATCCATCTCCGGTTTTAGTTCCTCTTCCTTAATTGATTTGACAACGATGTCGAATTCCATTTTTGAAGGTTCTGTAGATGTGGAAACATTGAAGACCGGCAATTTTTTACGCGATTGGCACTTAAAAAGCGGAAAATACTTTGATGTTGATGCCCATCCGAAGATAACATTTAAGAGTACCTCTGTACAAGAAACCAATGATGGTATTACTGTAAAAGGGATGCTGACCATAAAAGGTATTACCAAAGAACTAAATATTGAATTTAAAAAAACAGGAAATGATTTAATGGGAACCACTACCCTATTTACATCTGATTTCGATATACAAGTGAAAGACGATCATGACCAGAACAAAGTGGTAGTACATATGGTCTTTCGATTGTAATAACTTGTTAATATTCCTTACCCTTATGCTAGTTTCTATCTAAAAATGATGCTTAACTTCGCAACTTAAAATTTTCGAATATGTGGGTATGGATTGTTTTTATTGCGCTCATCATCGTGTTTTTGGCACTTGATCTAGGTGTTTTTCACAAAGAGGAACATGTTATAAAAAGCAAGGAAGCTGGCATATGGACCGCCATTTGGGTGACTATAGCGCTTGGTTTTAGCGGAGTGATCTATTGGCTTTTTTCAAACGGACTTATCGATAACCCTACAGGGTTGACCCCGAATAATGCGGTACTGAAATACATTACCGGCTACTTGATCGAACTTTCGCTAAGCGTCGACAATGTCTTTGTCATTGCCGTTATTTTTTCGGCATTTAAAATACCGCCCATATATCAGCACCGCGTGTTATTCTGGGGAATTTTGGGGGCAATCGTCTTCAGGGCGATGATGATTCTTTTTGGTGTGGCCCTGATTACAAGATTTGAGTGGATCATTTATGTATTCGGCGTCTTTTTATTGTACACCGCTTTCAAAATGCTAAAAGGGGACGAACATGAGTTCAATCCGAAAAAATCATGGGTTTTCCGTCAAATTAAAAAGGTCTATCCGATTACAAATTCCATCCAAGGACACGATTTTTTTGTAAAACGAATGGGCGTCAATGCGGCGACCCCTCTATTTGTTTCCTTGATCGTGATCGAGCTGACCGATATTCTATTTGCCTTGGACAGTATTCCCGCAATTTTAGCGATCACGGCCGATCCTTTTATCGTCTTTAGTTCAAACATACTTGCGATTCTAGGGCTTCGTTCCATGTATTTCTTGATCTCTAGGATGTTGGATAAATTCAGGTTTATCAATTACAGCCTTGTGGTGATCCTCGCTTTCGTGGGACTAAAAATGTTATTTTCCCATTACATACATCTCCCGGAATGGGTATCATTGACCGTCATTTCAGTTGCCTTGATCGGAGGAATTGTCGCTTCGTTGGCCATTGCGGAAGCAACGCATAATACTAAAGAAGAATAAAGGGATTTATTCCGCTTTCCTTTTGAAAATAAGCGAATATAATTTACCCACGCCCCAATTGCCAATTGGAAAATACAGGGCGAAAAATAAGGCCATTGCCAAACCGAAGGATCGTTCGCCTAAAAGGGTATCCAAAATATTGCCAGGATAGGCATAGGAAGTTTTTAAGGCATATCCTGCAAATTCCAATAGACACATTGCGATCAAGCCATAGGCATACTGCATATGAAAAGGCAGTTTACGAAGCAATAAGGATATCGGCACCATATATAGGATGTAACAGGTAAGTACCTGCCACCAGTAGGTAAATTTGGCAATTTCCATTTGGGTTCCGAACCAGTTCATCCCCAATCCCCATAGAAAGTAGACCACGCAATAGATCGCGATCAGTCGCTTGTCCACATGGAGTTTGGTCTTGGCCCATTGTAAGAATGCTTTCATTTATTTCGAGGATAGTTTTTGCTCGATAATAGCTAGGGCGTCTTTTACGGTAAGCATGTTATCCATATCCTCATTTTCTAATTGGATGTCAAAAGCGTCTTCTACATCGAGTACAATGTCCACAAGATTTGCCGAATTGATGTTCAATTCGTTGATGAAGTGGCTTTCTTCGGTAATACTCTCGAACGCAACATCTTCGGGAAGATATATTTTGATGATTTCCTTTAACTTTTGATAGCGTTCTTTGTTCATATCGATATGGTATTTCAGTATGGCCTTGGGCGAAGCCATAGGGTCAGTCCTTAAAAGCACTAAAAATAACACAAGCATTGACATCTCCAAAACCAAAACTTGCCTGTGCCACAATTTTGGGTCGATAGGGTATTGTTTTTTGTGGTATTCGGGAAATGTCGATTATTTCAAGTATTTCTGGGTTTACATCCTCACAATTTACATTCCCGAATACTTGTTCCGTTTTAAATTGCAGCACAGTGGCCACACTTTCGATACTCCCTGCAGCGGCCAAACAATGTCCGAAGAGACTTTTGAATGAATTCACATAAGGAAAATCGCTTCCCGAACGTTCCAAGGCAGTGCTCCAGTTGTGAATTTCCGTTGCATCTTTGGTAGTGGCCGTGAGATGTCCATTGATAAGGTCCACCGCTGTTTTAGAAACCCCGGCATTTTTAACGGCTTCAGAGATACACCGCTGTACTGCTTCATTGTTCGGGGCGGTCATACTGCCCCCGCCTCGCTGACCTCCACTGTTAACACAACCGCCCAACACTTCGGCATAGATTTGGGCCCCTCTCTCTAGGGCACTTTCCAAAGATTCCAGCACCATTGCCCCTGCCCCACTGCCCGGTACAAATCCGGCGGCCGTAGCACTCATGGGACGACTAGCCTCGGTCGGATTCTTATTGTATTTGGTGGGCAGAATGCGCATAGCATCAAAACCGCCCCATACATAGGGACCACTATCACTACAACTGCCCGTCAACATACGCTTTGCCTTTCCTGAAGCGATTCGTTCATAGGCCATTAAAATGCCTTCCGTGCCGGTGGTGCAAGCCGATGAGTTGGTCGTTACTTGATTGCCACAACCTAACATTCCGCCTAAATAGGCACTAATTCCGCTTGCCATGGTCTGCATCACGGTAGTACTGCCCAAACGCCTAACGTTTTTATTATCGACCAAATGAATAGATTCGCGAAACTTGTCGACGCCCAAGATTCCGGTACCAAAGATGATACCACTGTCCCAATCAGGAAAATCATTTTCAGTTATAGGCAGCCCGGCATCTGCCCAAGCATCTTTTCCGGCAATGACCCCATAAACAATTCCACTGGCATTCAATCCCTTTAATTGCAAGGGCGTAAAATAGTGCTGAACAAGATTGTCTTTTACCAAGGGTTCGCCTGCGATTTGACACCCAAATTGAAGTTCTTCAAGCTTTGGGTGAAAACGAATGCCACTTTTCCCTTGCTGCATGGCTTGGGCAAATGCATCAAGCCCGATTCCATTGGGGGCACAGACTCCGAGTCCTGTTATGACTACACGGTTACGCATCTTTTGTGGTTCTAAGCATTCCGGCAATAGTGCCTTTACAAACCAATTTACCTTCTGAATTGTGCATCCTCACTTCACATTTGAGTTTATGGAATCTAAAATATAGCTTTTTCGAGGTTACGGTTACTGTTTCATTTGGAAAGACAGGTTCAAAGAATTCCATTTCAGCGCTGCTCATTCCGATTTGCATGTTGGAAATGCCGGAGGCCCCTATTAAATAAATTCCCAAACAGACCAAACCGATCTGGGCACAGCATTCCGTAAGTAGTACCCCAGGCGTAACGGGATGATCCTTAAAATGGCCTTGGTAGAAATCCATGTCATCGGTAAATGTAAAACTACCTTCTGCCCCAAAATCATCTACATGAACCAATTCGTCCACAAAGAGAAAGGGTTTCGTATAGGGAAGTTTCGATATAATCTCTTTGTGTTTCATGTTTTATTGCAAACTTTCGCCACCGTCTACTTTTATAGTCGTACCCGTGATCCAATGTGCCTCGTCGGTGGTTAAAAGGTAAACGGCGTTCGCCACATCTTCGGGCGTCGTCAAACGACCATTGGGATTTCGCTTTAAAGCGCTTTCCCTCAACAAGTCGCTACCAGGAATCATCGAAAAAGCGCGGGTTTCGGTAGCGCCAGCCTGTATGCAATTGGCCTTTATCCCTTTGGAGGCAAATTCAAGGGCCATACTTCGGGTAATGGCTTCAAGCGTAACTTTAGCGGCCGAAACAGCCGCGTAACCCGGCCAGGCCTTTGTACTGCCCTCACTGGTAAAGGAAATAATGCGGGTATCCGTGGACAATAATTCGGCTTCGTATAAATCTTTTGTCCAATCGTATAGGCTAAGGGCCATAGCATTTAAGGTAATACTGAAATCTTGATGGTTTAAGGTACTGCCCGAATCTGATTGCATCGGTTTCATACTGCCTTTTGCAATACTATGCACCAAAACCTTGATCTTGTCTTTGTTTGCCATTAGTGCCTTAATTTCTTGGATCAATTCGGTTCTTTTTTCCGCATTGGCCGCATCGGCATTAAAACTTGATAATTTTACTCCTGTCGATGTAATTTCATGAAAATCGTTCTCAATGTGCTCAAGATCAGTTTTTCTGTCCCTATGGATGATGATAATAGGATACCCATGCAACCCCAATTTCTTGGCAGTGGCCAAGCCGAGTCCACTACTCCCGCCAAGTATCAATGCCCATTCTTTGTTATGTTCCATTTTCAGTGATTATTAATTCGATAAAAACCTTACCATTCCAATAGTACGCGCTGTGCAGAAAAACCTGGCCCAAAGCTTAAAATCAGCCCTTGTTCCCCTTTTTTAAGGTCTTTTTCCATAAACCGCTCCAGTACATAGAGTACGGTAGCACTGCTCATGTTTCCATATAAACGAAGGGTTTCGCGCGTGTCCTCGATGTTCTTGCCCAATGCGCCAAAAAGTTCTTCAACCGTCTGCACAATCTTTCTACCGCCAGGGTGAAAAATCAAATGGTCCACCCTATCGATGTTACTTCCATTTCGCTCTAAAAAGGGATGTACGATTTTTGGAAAATGCTTCGCAATGGTCTCAGGAACCGCGGGATCCAATATCATTTTAAGTCCGTGATTAGTTAAATCGAACCCCATTAAATGGGTGGCATCCTTGAAATGATACATTTCCTCTCCAATAATCTTAGGGCCACTAACATTTTCTTCCGATGACAACAGCACACAAGCCGCTCCATCGCCAAAAATGGCCGCGCTGACCATATTCGCCATTGAAAAATCATTGAGCTGAAAGGTGGCGGTCGGACTCTCAACGGC
>JBATIN010000142.1:0-6297 GCA_049667765.1 Flavobacteriaceae bacterium | reverse complement strand
TCTTCGGATAGTTCAAACGCCTTTATTTTAGCAGGATTTGATAACCGATCCATCATATTGGTGATTCCACCATATTTCATGCCTTCGGTGACGGTCTCCCATCCGTATTGGATCAATTTTGAGGCATAACCGGGATCAATTCCTTTTTCGATCATCTTATCGAAACACAAGATGCTTCCAGTTTGTAAAAGTCCGCATAAAATGGTCTGTTCGCCCATCAGATCCGATTTCACTTCGGCAACAAAGGATGACTCCAGCACCCCCGCACGGTGTCCGCCGGTTGCAGCTGCATAGGCTTTCGCCTGCTCAAGACCTTTGCCTTGAGGGTCGTTTGATGGGTGTACCGCGATCAAGGTCGGCACTCCGAATCCTCTTTTATATTCTTCACGTACCTCTGACCCAGGACATTTTGGTGCCACCATGATTACGGTCAAATCTTTACGAATCTGCATGCCTTCTTCTACGATATTAAAACCATGGGAATACGACAGCGTGGCGCCTTTCTTCATCAAGGGCATGATCGTACTTACTACATTGGTATGCTGTTTATCAGGCGTTAAATTGATAACTAAATCCGCAGTCGGGATTAATTTTTCATAAGTATCTACGGTGAATCCGTTTTCACTGGCGTTCACATAAGACTGTCGTTTCTCTTTAATTGCGGCCTCACGAAGCGTATACGAAATGTTCAAGCCCGAGTCGCGCATATTCAGGCCTTGGTTCAAGCCTTGTGCCCCGCAGCCTACGATTACGATTTTCTTTCCCTTTAGTGCATTTACCCCTTCCGAAAACTCGGCGGCTTCCATAAACCGACATTTTCCCAGTTGTTTCAGTTGATCTCGTAATGATAGGGTATTAAAATAATTTGCCATAGATAATTAATTTTTCTCTAGTTCTGCCGGGCAGAAACTTGTTCATGTATTTGATTATTATTCTTGCTCTTGAAATTGTTTCAACAATGCGGTTATTTGCATCTCATCTTTTGAGACCGCTATACGCCCAGATCGAACGAACTGCATGATTCCAAAAGGTTTTAATTGCTCATGCATAACATCGATTTCACTTCGCCTACCGGATTTGGCTAACACAAAAAAATCTCGGGCCACCGTAACGATCTGTGAATTATTCTCCTTAATTATATTTTGTATCTGTCGTTCATCGAATAAAAGATCCGAAGCGATCTTGAACAAGGCCGATTCTTGATAGATGGTTTCATCATCGGTATGATAAAATGCTTTGATCACCTCTATCTGCTTCTCGATCTGGCCTACGATTTTACGTGTCCAATCTTCTGAAGTGTAAATAACGATCGTGAACTTAGAAACCCCTTCAATTTCCGATTTAGAAACATTTAGACTTTCTATATTGATATGTCGCTTTAAGAAGATCCCGGAAATTCTATTGAGCAACCCCACATTGTTTTCGGAATATACCGAAATTGTAAACCATTGATTTTTCATAATTCTTATGTTCGCATTCTATCAATCTGAGCAAAGTCGAAGACCTTTGTTAATCCTAAGCATTTCGACTGCGCTCAATGTGCTATTTTCTTTATTTTGTTCGTACTGAAAGAACCAATCCTGTAGACCAATTCATTTTGGTCAAAGTGAAATCTTCTCTTTTTTCTAGATAGTCCACCAATCGATCTACATTTTCTTGGTGGCCTTCGGGCCAATTGGGCTGGACGGTCATGTCATCTATAACATAAAATCCGCCGAATTTCACCATATTCAAAATTTCATCTATCTCACTATACTTCCCCGGCCATGCGTCGGCAAAGATCAAATCGAATTTTTCGTCCTTATTCTTCCTTATCCATTCTGCACCGTCTTGCCCAACGATTTCAACTCGGCTGTCATTCCCAAAGTATTGTTGGGCAATCACTATCAACTCTGAATCGTTATCGACGGTAATCAATTGTGAACGGGCATCCATTCCGTCAACCATCCAAGATAGGCTTAGCCCAATTCCGGTGCCAAGTTCCAAAAATCGCCCGTTCGGTTTTGAGGCCGTTAAGGTTTTCAATAAACTGCCGATATAAACATCAGAAGGCATGGTAAACCCAATTGCTTCCGATTTTCGTTCGATTTCCCCGTGAATTTTTGGTTTGTCAAGTATGTTTATGTCGTTCATTATTTAAAGTTGTCAGTCTGATAACAATCAAAGAGCTTTATTTTATAAAAGCATTTCGACAAAGCTCAATGTGACATTTAGTTATTATTTCAATCGAATATCGGAAACCGAGGCCCCAGACGGTATCATCGGAAACACGTTGTCTTCTTTTTCTACTTTAACCTCTAAAAAATAAGGTTTATCAGACGCTATCATGTGTTCAATGGTCGATTTTAAATCAGCTCGTTCAGAAACCCTTTTCGATTCGATATGGTAGCCTTCCGCTATTTTCACAAAATCAGGATTGACCATTACCGTAGAGGCATATCGGCTATCGAAAAACAGCTCTTGCCATTGGCGCACCATACCCAAATGGTCGTTATTGAGTACCACGATCTTTACCGGAACCTGATGTTGAAAAATAACGCCCAATTCTTGAAGTGTCATCTGAAAGCCACCATCGCCGATAATCGCAACTACTTCCCTATCCATAGCTCCCATTTTGGCACCGATGGCCGCCGGAAGGGCAAAACCCATCGTACCTAGCCCGCCAGAAGTAATATTACTTTTACTTTCATTGAACTTGGCGTAGCGACAGGCAATCATCTGGTGTTGACCAACATCGGTCACGATGATCGCTTTGTTCTTTGATGCGATATTTATCTGTTCGATGACCTCGCCCATGGTCAAACCTTTTTTAACCGGATGGATGTCATTTTTAATGACCTCGTCGTACTCGATCTGATATTTTTTCTTGAACTCGTTATGCCATGCTTCATGCGAATTCTTCTTTATTAGCGGAAGCAATAGCGATAAGGTTTCTTTAGAATTGCCCAAAACGGCCACATCGGCCGTTACATTTTTATTGATTTCGGCCGGATCTATTTCAAAATGGATCACCTTCGCCTGGGTGGCATAAGTGTCTAAACTACCGGTTACCCGGTCGTCAAAACGCATACCAATGGCAATAAGTACATCACATTCGTTGGTCAATATATTTGGCCCGTAGTTGCCATGCATACCCACCATACCCACATTTAAGGGATGACTAGTCGGTATCGCCGATTCGCCCATAATCGTCCATGCCGCAGGAATCCCCGCTTTTTCGATTAAGTTTGTCAATTCTTCTTCGGCACGGCCCAAGATTATGCCCTGCCCCCAAACGATATAGGGTTTTTTAGCATTATTAATAAGTTCCGCAGCCGCCTGAATAGCTTTCATATCAGGTTTCGCAACAGGAGTATAACTACGAACCCCTGTACACTTTTCGTAAACGAAATCAAGTTCTTCAAACTGGGCATTTTTGGTAATATCGATCAAAACCGGCCCTGGGCGTCCCGATTTTGCGATATAAAAAGCCTTTGCCATTACTTCAGGTATTTCCGAAGCTTGGGTAATCTGATAGTTCCATTTGGTAACCGGAGTAGAAATACCGATGATATCGGTTTCTTGAAACGCATCGGATCCCAATAAGTGTCTGGTGACCTGACCGGTAATGCATACCATTGGGGTAGAATCAATTTGGGCATCGGCAAGGCCGGTAACCAAATTTGTAGCCCCTGGACCAGATGTTGCCATGGCCACCCCAACTTTACCCGAAGCCCTGGCATAACCCTGAGCAGCGTGTGTTGCACCTTGTTCATGCCGGGTTAAAATATGGGTAAGCTTGTCTTGAAATTTATATAGTTCATCATAAACGGGCATAATCGCCCCTCCAGGATAACCATACAACAAATCAACCCCTTCGGCCAATAGGCAATGAATAATAGCTTCGGCCCCGCTTATTCGCAAGCTCGTCGATTTTTTACTTTCCTTTTTCTTCATTTGAACTGTTTCCATAACTATATTTCATCGGTAACACAGCCTTGGGAGGCCGATGATACGGTTTTTGCGTATTTATATAAACTTCCTCTTTTTACTTTTAAATCGGGTTGTTTCCATTCGCGTCGTCGCTGTGACAACTCTGCATCGGTCAGATTGACCGAAATTTCGTTTTTCTCGGCATCAATAGTAATGATATCGCCATCTTTCAACAAGCCAATAGCACCACCCTCCTGGGCTTCTGGGCAAACATGGCCTACCACAAAACCATGCGTACCGCCCGAAAAGCGACCGTCCGTAATTAGGGCAACCTCTTTCCCTAGTCCGGCGCCCATTATGGCAGCGGTGGGTTTCAACATTTCGGGCATCCCCGGGCCGCCTTTAGGGCCTTCATAACGTATCACTACAACATTTCCTTTTTTCACTTCGCCCCTACCTATTCCGGCATTGGCCAGAAATTCATCGTCATATACCTTTGCTGGACCTGAAAAATATAGGCCTTCTTTCCCCGTAATTTTTGCAACGGCGCCTTGCTCGGCCAAATTTCCGTAAAGAATTCTAAGATGTCCGGTTGCTTTGATCGGATTCTTTAATCCATGTACCACATCTTGACCTTCTTGAAGTCCTGGTAAATCGGCCAAATTTTCCGCTACGGTCTTTCCTGTAACGGTCATACAATCACCGTGAAGCATTCCGTTTTCCAACATGAACTTCATAACGGCAGGGGTTCCTCCTACACGGTGTAGGTCTTCCATCAAATACTTTCCACTTGGCTTCAAATCGGCCAAAAATGGAGTGGTATCACTGATTTTCTGGAAATCATCCAAGGTAAAATCAACTTCTGCAGCTTTGGCAATTGCCAAAAAGTGAAGTACCGCATTGGTAGAGCCTCCCAAAAGTGTCAATAACCTTACGGCATTCTCAAATGACTTTCTGGTGATAATGTCACTGGGTTTAATATCGTTTTCCAATAAATGACGTAACGTAAAGCCCGCATTTATAGCATCATGCTGTTTTTCTTTTCCAATAGCAGGGTTCGATGAGTTGTAGGGCAAAGACATCCCTAAGGCCTCAATGGCCGAGGCCATGGTATTGGCCGTGTACATACCGCCACAGGCTCCCGCTCCAGGACAGGCATTCTGGATGACTCCTTTATAATCATCTTCGTTCATGGTGCCGGCCACTTTCTCTCCCCAGGCTTCAAAGGCGGAAACGATGTCAAGTTTCTTGTCCTTAAAACAACCGGAAGCTATGGTGCCACCATATATCATTATTGAAGGTCGATTCAAGCGGATCATTGCCATCAGTGCACCTGGCATGTTCTTGTCGCAGCCCACCACGGTTATGAGTCCATCATAGTTCATGGCCTGCACCACAGTTTCCATAGAATCTGCTATGATGTCTCTTGATGGTAAAGAATATCGCATTCCATAAGTACCCATAGAAATGCCATCGCTAACCCCAATGGTGTTGAATACCAAGCCAACCAATCCACCTTTTTCGGTGCCAAGTTTCACCTCTTGTGCCAAATCGTTTAAGTGCATGTTACAAGGGTTGCCCTCGTAACCTGTGCTTCCGATACCGACCAATGGTTTCTTTAAATCATCTTCTTTAAGCCCAATTGCATATAACATGGCCTGTGCAGCTGGTTGTGTAGGGTCTTGGGTTACATTTTTACTATGCTTATTCAATTCCATTTAAACGTGTTCTTCAATTTGTAAATAGTAGTGCATTTACTATAGGTATCAAAGATAAATGTTTCATTTTCGCTTTTATGACTTGAAAAAGAATCGATTTAAATTCAGTTGTCCATATCAGTGTCTAAAATATTGATTTACAGTGTATTAATATGATTTTTTTTATCATATCCAATAGTTGTTGTATAAATTAAGAAGGCTCTATATTTATCAAATTTTCACATATAGCTTTGTAACCAGATTTTTTGAATTTAATATTCAAGTGTTTGCATTACATATACAAGTCGTTTCTCTGGAATAGTATGAATATATGATTCACTCTTCTCAAAAGTTAACTTGGATCGACCTTATTTTTTTCCTAAATTGGAAGCATTAAATAAGCCATGCAACGTATAAAAGAAATACTGAATCAACAATTTCCTTATTTGAATGCTACCAAAGACAAACTGGTTCTTGTTGGATTTTTGGGAATTTTTACTTTAATTTTTCTATCCGTCTACTCGCCGTTCAATATGAACCAATGGGGCGATTCGCTTTATTTGGGCTATGTGGGCATCGGTGGTACCGTTCTCATAATGACCCAATTTGTGTTACGCCCAATACTTGGGTTTACCTCTTTAAAGGTGTACAGTTTTGTAATGTGGTTTATGGCAGAATTGCTATTGAT
>JBATIN010000141.1:0-4535 GCA_049667765.1 Flavobacteriaceae bacterium | reverse complement strand
GCCTGCATATTCTCCGACGGGCCACCTACATACCCGTTACGCATACCGAACAAGGTAACTGCCCTATACATGGCACCGGTATCAACATAAACATAGCCTAAAGCTTTGGCCAATTGCTTAGCGATGGTGCTTTTACCGGTGGATGAATAGCCATCAATGGCTATGGTTATTTTTTCCATAGTTTAAAAATACACAGAAAATTATCGATTAGGCGAAACTCAGATTATTTTTGAGGATCGCACTTTATAATTCTTTGGCGTTTTTTACCTTGGTTTTCGTAATGGCAATTTCAACCACTTCATGCATTTCGGTCACATAGTGAAATTTAAGTCCCTTAAGGTATTCTGGTTTGATTTCAAGAATATCCTTTTTATTGTCTTCACAAAGTATAATTTCTTTTATCCGGGCTCTCTTAGCTGCCAATATCTTTTCCTTGATTCCCCCGACAGGCAAGACCTTGCCACGAAGTGTTATCTCTCCGGTCATGGCCAAGCTCTTTTTTACCTTTCGCTGGGTAAACAATGACACCAAAGATGTCAACATGGTGATACCCGCACTGGGTCCATCTTTGGGAGTAGCGCCTTCGGGCACATGAATATGTACATTGTATTTCTCAAAAACTTCGCTATCAATACCAAATTTTTCGGCATTCGATTTGATGTATTCCATAGCAATGGTAGCTGATTCTTTCATCACCTTGCCCAGGTTGCCTGTAATATTCAAATTGCCTTTTCCTTTTGATAAAATAGATTCAATAAATAGAATATCACCCCCAACACTGGTCCATGCAAGCCCAGTAACAACCCCAGCTACATCGTTATTTTCATATTTATCGCGTTCTAAACGGGCAGGTCCAAGAATTTTCTCTACATCTTCATTGGATATTTTTATATTATAGGCTTCTTCAATGGCTATCGATTTAGCGGCATATCGCACCATTTTTGCAATCTGTTTTTCAAGTCCCCTTACCCCTGATTCCCTTGTATACCCTTCAACAATCTTTTCTAATTGGGGCTTATCTATTTTAAGATCTTTTTTAGTAAGACCATGCTCCTTTAATTGTTTAGGCAGTAAATGCCGTTTCGCAATTTCCACTTTTTCTTCAATTGTGTATCCTGTTACGTTGATGATTTCCATTCGATCAAGCAGCGCAGGCTGAATTTCAGATAAATTATTAGCAGTAGCGATAAACATTACTTTCGACAGATCGTACCCCATTTCAAGAAAATTATCATGAAACTCACTGTTCTGTTCAGGATCTAATACTTCAAGCATGGCCGATGAAGGATCCCCTTGATAACTGCTAGATAGCTTATCTATTTCATCTAGGATAAAAACGGGATTTGAGGTGCCGGCTTTTTTTAAACTTTGTACAATTCTGCCTGGCATTGCACCAATATAAGTTTTTCGATGACCCCGGATTTCAGCCTCATCTCGTAAGCCGCCTAATGACATCCGCACATATTCACGTCCCAACGCTTCGGCGACCGATTTTCCTAAAGATGTCTTTCCTACGCCCGGAGGGCCGTAAAGACATAATATGGGCGATTTCATATCGTTTCTTAATTTTAGAACGGCTAAATATTCGATAATTCTTCGTTTAACATCCTCTAGGCCATAATGATCACGATCTAGAATTTTTTGGGCACGTTTTAAATCAAATTTATCCTTGGAATACTCGTTCCAAGGCAATTCTAAAATTAAATCAAGATAATTTCTTTGGATGGAATACTCAGCAACCTGAGGATTCATGCGCTGAATCTTGGAAAGTTCCTTTTCAAAATGGGCTTTTACTTTTTCGCCCCATTTTTTAGTTTTGGCCCTAACGCGCATTTCATCTATCTCTTCATCATAGGAAACTCCACCAAGTTCTTCTTGGATGGTTTTCATTTGTTGATGTAAAAAATATTCACGCTGCTGTTGGTCGAGATCACTGCGCACTTTTGATTGAATGTCGTTTTTTAATTCTAATTTCTGTAATTCAACATTCATATACTTAAGGGTAGCCAAGGCCCTTTCCTGTAAATTTGCAATCTCTAAAAGCGCTTGTTTATCCTTAACATCTAGATTCAGGTTCGACGAAACAAAATTAATAAGGAACGAATTGCTCTGTATGTTCTTAATCGCAAAGGAAGCCTCACTAGGAATATTTGGATTATCACGTATGATTTTAAGGGCCAACTCTTTGATCGATTCAATAATGGCCAAAAACTCTTTGCTTGTCTGGTCAGGTCTTTCTTCTTTCGCTTCTCTGACCGTTGCGGTCATATAGGGCTTTTGTGTAAGCACTTCTGCAATTTCGAAACGTTTTTTGCCTTGTATAATTACTGTTGTATTACCATCGGGCATTTTTAGTACCCTTAAAATTCGTGCCACCGTACCTAGGGTATTGATGTCTTCTACACCGGGGTTTTCAGTATCCTCATCTTTTTGTGATACCACACCGATCACTTTTGATCCGGAATTGGCGTCTTTTATTAAATTGATCGATTTATCCCTACCAGCCGTAATTGGAATGACCACCCCTGGAAAAAGCACAGTATTTCGAAGCGGCAAAATGGGCAAGGTTTCAGGCAAAACCTCATTATTCATATGCTCTTCGTCTTCAGGTGTCAATAAGGGTATCAACTCTGATTCGTCATCAATACCGTGCAAGGACATATTGTCAAAATTTATATTTTTTGAATCTCCCATACTATTTTTTCGGCCATTCTGTCATTAACAGGACAGTGTGCCATTTTTTAAAAATTTATACACTTTTGAAAAACCCCATTCTCACTACAATCATTCACTTTGAGGTTATTCGGTTCGGCCTATATGGACAATTGTTATGCCATTTGCATTATAGATATAAAAAAACCCTTTAAGTATAAAACTAAAAGGGTTTAGATGATATAGCTTCATGAGTGTTACTGGTTCTTTATTATTTTTTGGGTTATTACTTCGCCATCTTCAAGCGTTAAATTAAGTACGTATATTCCCGGGGTCAAACCTGTAACGTCGAGTTTTACATCTGATTCATGTGATTTATCCAAAAACTCATTGACCAAGACCTGCTGCTGCATATTGATCAAACGCACTGTTATCGATTTGCCGATAACACTTTGCAAATCGATATTAATATCATTCACAGCAGGGTTAGGGTAAATAGAAACATAATCATTTACGGCACTCGTATGCTCAAAATCGACCTGAAATTCTTTAAACTGATCAAAAGCTGTTGATTTCAGCGTTCCAAATTCGGTAACCTCGAGGGTCAATGTCGTTTTACAGCCTAATTCAGAAATAAGGGTATAAATACCTGACTGGGCCTTAGATACATCCACCAAGCCATAATTATCGGGCACCTCACTACCATCTGGGGTAATGATGGTAAGGCCAACATTGTTCGGCAACATGCTCAAAAGAAGATTGCTACCCTCGGCGACTTGTAAATAGTTTTGTCCACTTTTCCACACTCCATCTACCCGATATTCTGGTATAATACTATCGGCAGTACAGTTAGCCACTGAATTTACCGTTAAAGCAATAGTTTCGGTACACCCGTGTTCCGTCAATATGGTATATACCCCTTCTTGTTCTTTTCCTATATTTCGCATTGAATAATTATCGTTAACAATAGTGCCATCAGGTTTTCTGATGGTAAATGCGGTTTCTTTGGGCAACATACTTAACATTACATCGGTACCTACATCAACCGTTATTTCGTTATCGCCGCTGTACCAAATACCATCCAGCCTATATTCAGGTATGATACTATCTTCTGTACATTCATTTACCACTGCAACATTCAAAGTTTTAGTACACCCTTCTATTGAGTTAAGTACATAGCTACCGGCCATCGCTGTCGAAAAATTATTTATTTTGTAGTTGTCTTTTACCACACTACCATCGGGCAGGGTTATTGACAAATCGACTCCGTTGGGCAACATACTGAATATCATTTCGGATCCCTCATTGACCGTAATCTCATCTGCTCCATGCAACCATTCTCCATTAATCCTATACTCGGTAATTAATTGAGTATCACAATTTTCAACTTCAGCACCCAGGGTCAGACTAATTTCTGATGTACAACCATCCACAGTGGTCAGTAGGTAAGTTCCGCTATTTTCGGCCGAAAAATCGTCCAGAACGTATTCGTCATCAACAATGGTTCCATTAGGCAGGGTGATTGATACATCTACTCCATCAGGTAGCATACTTAACACAACTTCTGAGCCCGGTTGAACCCCTACATTGCTTTGACCACTATACCAAAACCCATTGATTTTATATTGAGGTATCACACTACCTAGCGCACAAGTTTGAGTATTTGCAATTACAATTATTTCAAAAGTAGATGAACAGCCATCTTTTAACGTAATAGTATAAATACCCGCTTGGCTGGGTTTGATCGCACCAAAATCCATTATACCGGAAACGGTCCCACTTGGTCCTGTTACTGAATATTCATTACCATTGGGAGACATCCTAATTTTTAATGGGGTACCTTGGTCAAGGGTAATCTTCTTTTCCCCAGAGATCCAATCGCC
>JBATIN010000140.1:0-9639 GCA_049667765.1 Flavobacteriaceae bacterium | reverse complement strand
CCAATTTAAAAATCATAAAATTGGCACTTTTTTAAATTGACATATTAATTTATTCCCCCATTGCTGCGGCAACAGCGGCGGAAAGTCTTTTATAGGTTCCGTTCTGCAGTCGCTCACGTATTGCAGAAAAAGCCACCAAGGTTTCTTCAACATCTTGCAAGGTATGCGTAGCTGTCGGTATCATACGTAGTAATATAAGTCCCTTTGGAATTACAGGATATACCACGATCGAACAGAAAATACCATAGTTTTCACGCAGGTCTTTCACCAAGGCCATGGCTTCAGGTATACTACCGTTTAAATAGACCGGAGTAACGCAACTTGTTGTGGTACCAATATCAAACCCTCTAGCTTTTAGTCCATTTTGCAGGGCATCAACGTTTTCCCAAAGCTTTGCTTTCAACTCGGGCATGGTACGCAACATGTCCAATCGCTTTAAAGCTCCTTTGACATAGATCATCGGAAGCGATTTTGCGAACATCTGAGAACGCAAATTATATTTTAAGTAATCTATAATTTCTTTGTCAGCAGCTAAAAATGCCCCAATACTGGCCATTGATTTGGCAAAAGTGGCAAAATATACATCAATATCGTCTTGTATGCCTTGCTCTTGCCCTGCTCCTGCACCGGTTTTACCTAAAGTTCCAAAACCGTGTGCATCGTCGACAAAAAGACGAAACTTGTACTTTTTCTTTAGGGCAACGATTTCCTTTAGCTTGCCTTGTTCACCTCGCATACCGAATACCCCTTCGGAAATCACCAAAATTCCACCACCGGTCTGTTCCGCCATTTTAGTGGCTCGATCCAAGTTTTTTTCTAGGCTTTCAATGTCATTGTGCTTAAAGGTAAACCGTTTACCCATATGCAGTCTAACCCCGTCGATAATACAAGCGTGAGCATCTACATCGTAAACGATGATATCATCTTTGGATACCAAGGCATCAATGGCTGAAACCATTCCTTGGTAGCCAAAATTCAATAAGTAAGCCGATTCTTTTTCAACGAATTCGGCAAGTTCTTGTTCAAGTTGTTCGTGAAAATCGGTATGCCCGCTCATCATTCGAGCGCCCATTGGGTATGCCGCCCCATATTCGGCCGCGGTTTCCCCATCGATTTTTTTAATTTCAGGAAGATTGGCCAACCCAAGATAGTCGTTAATACTCCAAGTAATAACTTCCTTGCCTTGAAATTTCATGCGATTTGAAATAGGACCTTCCAATTTTGGAAAAACGAAATAGCCCTCGGCCTGTGAAGCCCATTTACCTAACGGGCCTTTGTTCTCTAGTATTCTGTCAAATAAGTCTCTCATGAAATTCGGGTTGATTCTACCAGCAAAAATATAGATTTTCAATTAGTAATCATAATTATTTTATATTCAAAGAAAAAGCGATGCCTTTTTGAGCATCGCTTTTCAATTTATTGCGGTTAGCGCAAGTATTACTTTATATATTGAATGTCTTGTGTCTCTTCAACAGACTTAGTATCGAAAAAACCTTGGTCTTCCATCCACTTATCGCTATATATTTTACTCATATACCGCGAACCATGATCTGGGAATATGACCACTACCTTACTTTTTTCGTTAAAAACACCATCTGCACTTAGCTGTTTAATCGCCTGCATGACCGCCCCACTGGTATACCCAACGAACATGCCTTCGGTTTTTGCGATTTCTCGTGCCGTGTGGGCACTTGCCTCATCGGTAACCTTCACAAACTCATCGATAATATCAAAATCAGTGGCCGATGGAATCAGGTTCTTGCCTAACCCTTCTATTCTATATGGATAAATCTCCTTGCTATCGAATTCTCGGGTCTCATGATACTTTTTCAATACAGACCCATAAGCGTCAACGCCAATAATTTTAATATTAGGGTTTTGCTCCTTTAAATATCGTGCCGTGCCTGAAATGGTACCACCAGTACCGCTACAGGCTACCAAATGAGTGATTTGACCCCCAGTTTGCTGCCAAATTTCAGGTCCTGTGGTTTTATAATGGGCCGTAATATTAAGCTCATTGAAGTATTGATTAATATAAATGGAGCCTTTGGTTTCTTTATGAAGCCTTTTGGCTACCTGATAATAAGATCTTGGGTCATCGGCACTAACATGAGCGGGACAAACATAAACGGTCGCCCCCATGGTGCGTAACATATCAATTTTATCTTTCGACGATTTTGAACTGACCGCCAAAATACAATCATACCCTTTAATAATGCTCACCATGGCGATACTGAAACCAGTATTGCCCGACGTAGTTTCTATGATGGTACTGCCTTGGGTCAAAATTCCTTTTCGTTCGGCCTCTTCGATTATATAAGCTGCTACCCTATCTTTAGAGGAATGTCCCGGGTTGAACGATTCTAATTTAGCGTAAAAATTTCCAGGAAATTTTGAGGTGATTTTGTTGAGTCGTACTAAAGGGGTATCACCTATTAGTTCTAAGATGTTACCATGTGCTTTAATCTTATTTTCCATAAAGGCTCTATAAGGTTAAGAGTTTTTGACGAACAAGAAAGCCGTCGTATTCAAGAGCAAATTTACATTTTTTTTCTGATTACTCGATAATCGAGATTTAAATGCTGTGAGGTTTGCCTCGAAATCAAAGTGTTTTTTCTTTCAAATGCCTCGTGGGCCTACCCCGAGGTAGTTTACTGTACTTTGCCTTCTAAATCGAGTATAAAAGCGTATTCTTTGGCTACTTCCTTTAAAGACTCGAATCGGCCAGAAGCCCCTCCATGGCCAGCTTCCATATTAATATTGAACAGCAAAAGGTTTTTATCTGTCTTCATCTCACGTAATTTGGCAACCCATTTTGCCGGTTCAAAGTATTGCACCTGCGAATCATGAAGTCCCGTAGTTACCAAAATATTAGGGTACGCTATTGGCGCAACATTATCATAGGGTGAATATGATTTCATATACTCGTAATATTGCTTATCCGCAGGATTTCCCCACTCATCAAATTCGCCTGTAGTGAGTGGAATGGAATCGTCGAGCATAGTGGTTACCACATCCACAAAAGGTACGGCTGCGATGACCCCATGGTATAGTTCAGGTGCCATATTAATAACGGCGCCCATAAGCAATCCTCCGGCTGAACCTCCCATGGCGTATAAATGGTCCGCGCCGGTATATTTGTTATCGATCAAGAATTTGGAACAATCCACAAAATCGGTAAACGTATTTTTCTTCTTTAATAATTTTCCATCGTCGTACCATGGCCGACCTAGGTATTGCCCACCCCGAATATGGGCCAAAACAAAAACAAAACCCCGATCTAACAAGCTCAACCGTACGGTAGAAAAATAAGGGTCAATAGTTGCTCCATATGAGCCATAGGCGTATTGTAATAAAGGTGTATCGGCAGATAGCTTCGTGTCTACGCGATACACCATGGACATAGGAATCTTGGCTCCATCACGTGCGGTAGCCCAAATTCGTTTTTCTACATAGTTTTCTTTGCTAAAACTTCCACCTAACACTTCTTGCTCCTTTTTAATTTCCTTCTCTTTGGTACGCATGTTAAAGTCGATGACCGATGCGGGGGTGCCCATAGAGGTATATGAATAGCGAAGCGTCTGAGCATCAAAATCAGGATTTATACCTAAACTAGCTGTATAGGTTTCACCATCAAATGGCAAATAATACTGTTCTTTTCCGTCCCACCTTGTTATTCTAAGTTGATTTAGGCCGTTCTGTCGTTCAGACAGCACATAATATTCCTTAAAAATCTCAATATCTTCAAGCAAGATATCTTCTCTATGCGGAATGAATTCTTGCCAATGTGCTACCGAGGTTGCTGCTTCATCAACCTTCATCAATTTAAAATTGGTCGCATCATCTTTATTGGTCAAAACAAAAAATGAATCCCCATAGTGCGAGATCGAATATTCCAAACCTCTTTCCCTTGTTGAAAATATGGTAAACTTTCCGTCGGGTTCATCGGCTTTAAGGATTTGAAATTCAGAAGTCAATGTACTAAAGGACCCAATAATAATATATTTATCAGATTTTGATTTGTATACGAAGGTGCTAAACGTTTCATCTTCTTCAAAAAACACCAATTCGTCTTCGCTCATTGGTGTTCCGAGCCGATGCTTATAAATTTTATCGCTTCGTAGCGTCTTAGGGTCTTGTTTAGTGTAGAACATGGTTTTATTGTCGTTCGCCCATACTGCACCGCCTGTGGTATTCTCAATCTTGTCCGATAGTATTTCACCTGTTTTCAGATTCTTGATTTGTAGGGTATACTGCCTTCTAGAAACCGTATCTACACCATATGCCGCCCAATTGTTGTCTTTACTTACCCCAATACCCCCTAACTTAAAATAGTCATGGCCGGTCGCCATGTCGTTACAGTCAAAAATAATTTCTTCCGGCGCACTCAAAATATCTTTATGCCTACTATAAATGGGGTATTCCTTACTTATTTCGTATCGAGTAACATACCAATACCCATTCTCTTTATACGGCACAGATGAATCGTCTTCTTTAATTCTGGCTTTCATTTCATTGAACAACTCTTTCTGAAATGCCTTGGTATGAGCCGTAATCGTATGATAATAGCTATTCTCGCTTTTTAAGTGTGCTATAACCTCGGGGTTTTCACGATCGTTCATCCAATAATAATCATCTATTCGAATATCGCCGTGAATGGAAAGTTTTTTGGAAACTTTGTTCGCAACGGGGGCTTTAGTGGTCATACGTTTGGTATCATTTGTACAATGAATGTGCAAAAATAAGGCATAATGGAACATTGAAGCTTGTTTTTTTCTGATGGAGGTAAATTCGAATTCTCAGCGCAATTCATTAATTTTGATCTTCAAACGCTAAAAAAGTATACTATGTTCGGTGATATGATGGGCATGATGGGGAAACTAAAGGAGACCCAACAGAAAATTGAGGAGACCAAGAAAAGAATGGATTTTGTAACCTTGAACGAAACATCTTCCGATGGCCTACTTTCAGTAACCATTACGGCGAATCTGGAACTCAAAGAAATTAAAATCGAAGACCGACTTTTGGAAGACAAAGAACAACTGGAAGATTATCTTGTTTTAACCTTAAATAAAGCTATTTCGAATGCCACTCAAGTAAATGAAACCGAATTGGGCGCAGTGGCCAAAGATGGAATGCCAAATATTCCAGGGATGTCATCGTTATTTAAGTAGATAACGTAGCCATTGCCAAACCATTCGCCAAGGTAGAGGGTGTTTAGATTTTAATAAGTCGTAGAAAAATTATTAGGGGAAATCCTACTAATGCAAATGCCTTTTTTTATTTAGGATTCCCCGTTTTGATATATGGGCGTTGTTTTAGTAATTGAAAGCCCTTCTGAGGAACCTATTGAAATTAGTGGATATAACCTAAATTCTTTGACCTATCATAAACAGGCCTTAAAAGTTTCGAAAAGCGAAATAAGGTGAAATGCCTGACTTTGTTGGAATCGATCGGTGATCTCCTTGTAAACGGCAAAAGAAAAACCTTTTTAATTCTTCTAAATTAGAGTTTTCTTAGTAAGATTTGAATTATCTATTGTATTGAGGAAACTTTTCTCTTTTAATTTCTATATATTTAAGGAAGTCTGGTTAGCTTAAAAATCAAGGACATTATACGTCTTTATTCATAGAAGCTTTTTAAATCTGCCTATTCTATGTTAACAATTAAAAATAAAGGAAACGGATTTGCTTTTTATCTGCACTCGGAAGATGGCGGAAGGCTATTGAAAAGCATAAAATTTTCTAGCCTTGAGGAGGTAAAGACCACCGTTGAAAAATTAAAAACGGTTAAGGAAAACCACAACATATTTGAGCGAAAAACAGATCATTCGGGGAAATTTCTATTCAACCTAAATGATCTAAACGGTACTACCATTGCCAAAAGCGAGCGCTATACTTCTGAAGCGGGTATGGAAAACGGTATCAAAAATGTAAAAAATAGAATTATTTCCTTGTCGGACCAGAACGAGCTATAACTGCTCAAGAATGGAAAGAAACGTTTTATGCATAGTTTCGGTATAATCTAAATGCGTTACGATACGCAGTTTTCCCTGGCCCATTCCAATTAGTTGAACTTTTTTCGCGTTTAACTTTTTTACAAAGGCTTCGCTGGTCATTTTAGTTTCATTAATTTCAAAAATGATGATATTGGTCTCTATGGGTTCTACTTTTTTAATGAAGGGAAGTTTTTGCAACACAGAACCAATTTCCTTTGCCCTTCTATGATCTTCGGCAAGTCGTTCTATATTATGATCTAAGGCAAAACTACCGGCCGCCGCTAAATAGCCCGCCTGCCGCATGCCACCGCCTAAAATTTTTCTTATACGTATCGCCCTATCAATAAGTTCGGCACTACCGACAAGAACCGACCCAACTGGGCAGCCCAATCCTTTACTTAGGCATACGCTTATCGTATCGAACAGTGCACCGTATTGTGTTGCCGTTTCACCTTTAGCGACCAGCGCATTCCATAACCGGGCACCATCTAAATGGTAGGCCAACCCGTGGGAATCACAAACCGCTCTAATTTTTTTAAGTTCCTCAAAATCCCAACAGGCGCCACCGCCTTTATTCGTGGTATTTTCAATACAGACTAATGAAGTTAATGGACTGTGGTAAAAGTCAGGCGGATTTATGGCTTCCTCAACCTGTTCTGCGGTCATCATTCCTCTATTTCCATCGACTAATTTACAAGATACACCACTGTTAAAGCTAGCTCCGCCCCCTTCGTAGTTATAAACATGGGCATATTTATCGCATATCAACTGATCGCCCGGATTGGTATGTAATTTTATTGCGGTCTGATTGGCCATGCTTCCGGAAGGAAAGAACAACGCAGCTTCCCTACCGAACATATCGGCTACTTTTTGCTCCAACGCGTTCACCGACGGGTCACTTTTAAATACGTCATCGCCCACTTCGGCAGACATCATGGCCTCAAGCATACCCGCTGAAGGCTTTGTTACGGTATCACTGATTAAGTTTATGTTCAAGGGATAATTATTAAGTTATCGATTTGTGTTTCAAGTTTCTACTATTTCTAATTTCAACCTGTTCAACCTGAAACTTGAAACTTGAAACTTGAAACCTTATATTTAGTGAAAACAATCCATGCCAATAGGCGACCCATCTGGAATTTTTGGCGCCGACACGACTTTAAATTGCTCCGGATGCTCGTAAAAGTTATCTATTCTACGTAGCATTTCAACTGCAATCTGGTCCTTGCCCCCTACCAACAAGTTGGTTTTCAAGGCTCTCAATTTATGGTTGGCGATGGCATTCACTTGTGGGTGAACCGCATCGCTAGCGGCCAAATTCATGATATGGAAAAGCACCCTAAAATTAATACTGTTTTGTGCTTGGTTCAAATAAGCATCCTTTCCGCTTTTTTGTACCGTAGCGCTTAACAGCTGATCAATAACTTCCTCGAGACCTAAATTTTTAGGTTCCAATGCTTTTTGTTGAATTAATCGTGAAGCCCTTTCAGGATGCAATAAAAACTCCAAGGTCATATCGGCTGCAGTTTCAGGCGCTGAAAGCGCATCGAAAGAAACCCCTGTTTTACCGTTCAAAGATTCTCTAGTACTATTATACCCAAATGCCCTAGGCGGAAACAGGGCCAGTTTTTCTTGCGGAATGGCAATGACCGAGGCATCCAAGGTTTTTAAAATACTTTGTAAGGCTTGTTGTTGTATTTTCCTATCCACAATTTCAACAACCGTTTGGCCATCTCCTTTTACGGCATAATTATACTCCAATCCTCCAATTATTTTTGCAACGCCTTCGGTTTGGTAGCGGTGGAAAAAATATAAGGGCACAAAAACATCTTCTAAAACGGTATTGGGTTCCCCTTTTCTAATGTTATCGATTGAAAAATTTGCAATGGCCGTTGCCCTTACATTCAACATAGCATCGAGCTCTTCGCTTATATTTTTTCCATTATCCCATAAATGCGCTAGATAGTGTGCACTACCCCCTGGGCGGGCGTCTTGGTCCGTTATATAACGCAATCCGCTTTTCTGGGCAGTATCCAATATTGCATTCAAAGACACTTTTTCATTGGTACCTTCATTAAAATCTGCATAGGAATAGGCTACTGTGACCTTGTCCCATTCTCCTATTCCGGTAGCATAGGCATTTGAAAAATCAATCAAGTCCTCGCGTACTGAAAATTGTGGATGCGGATAATCCATCACTGAAGCCCTATTGTTCGTGCTCGCCGCATAATTATGTGCAAAGCCTAAGGTATGTCCTATTTCATGTGCTGAAAGTTGTCGAATTCTTGCAATGGCAAGATCGAGCATAGGTTGATAATTATCATCGCGCTCTGCAAATGGTTTATTCATCAAGGCCTGTGCAATTAAATAATCTTGACGAATTCTAAGGCTTCCCAAACTTACATGGCCTTTAATAATTTCGCCAGTTCTTGGATCTGTAATACTGCTACCGTAACTCCATCCTCTGGTAGAACGATGCACCCATTGTACTACATTGTACCGAACATCAAGGGGGTCGGCATCATCAGGCAACATTTTAATCTGAAATGCATCTTTATAACCTGCCGCTTCAAAAGCTTGGTTCCACCATTGGCCGCCATCCAATAAGGCAGTACGTACGGGCTCTGGCGTACCGTTGTCTAAATAATAAATAATGGGCTCTACGGCCTCGCTGATCTTCGCATTTTTATCCTTCTTTTCTAAGCGATGTCTTGTAATATATCGTTTCAATATAGGTTCTTGAACAGGAGTTGCATAATCGTAGTACATAAAAGGATAGGAACCGCTTCTAGGGTCGAATTCCCTTTTTTGGTATCCATCATCGGGCAATTCAATAAAAGAATGGTGCTGGGCCACCGTAACCAGATCGGGATCGGGGGTCACCGATTTTATCCAAGCCCCTTTTGCTTCCCCTTTAAAGGTTAGGGTAACATCAAATTCTATATTCTTTGGAAATGCCTTAGTGCGTTCCATGGCCATGGCACTTTTGTCTTTGTCAATGCTGTAGGTGCCCTGATCTGCGCTTTTCAGCCGTTGGGCTACCCCGTGGGCATCGCGCATTAAAAATTCGGTAATATCGATGATGTATTTGCCGTTGCTCTCCTCCTCGATTTTAAATCCTCCTATAATCGATTTTGCGAACGCCTGTTCTACTGATTTCTTCTCCAAAGCATTATCGGTCAAGGCCCTAAATCTAAGATTTGGCTGTACCAATAACAGTTTGCCCCCTGCCTTTTTGAAGAATACAACTTGCTCATTACCAAGCTGCCCCCTATCTAAACCTATATCATTGCTGCCTATGCCGCTGCTTAGCGAATACACATAGAGAAATTCTTTGTCCAACTCATTGACCTCTAAATAGACTTTGTCATTTTTTTCATCATATTGATAATTAAAGAGTCCTTCGAATTTTTGATAGTCCTTGCTTTTTTCCGCGAATTGCGCCGAGGTATTAAACTGACTTAAAAACAGGGCAAGAATAAAGATGTAGAAATGTTTCATAGTTGGATTTTAATGAATTTCTAAATTTATATAAAATAGATTGCACTACCATAGTTTAGTCTTATTTTTGACCAAAATATAATTGTATGAATGTTACTTCGGACCACTACAAAGGTCTTATAGATCGCCTTGGTGCGTTA
>JBATIN010000139.1:0-5552 GCA_049667765.1 Flavobacteriaceae bacterium | reverse complement strand
CCATATAATAGACCTCGGGAATCGGCTCCGATGACCCATAAAATATCGCTGCCCTCGTTAGTTTCATGCACTAGTCTATAGCCTTCCTTTTCGAATTCGGGATTAGTACTGGCCCGTTTTGGTATGGAGGTAGTATACAATTGCGCATCACTTGACAAGACTAGGGCGATGCTTGTTTTACTTCCCCAAGCATCCCCTTTCGTCAAGCTAAGGTCGGTGCGTTTGGCGATTTCTTCCGTTAAAATAGTATGGGCAATTTCACGGGTAGCCTCTTTTATGGAGGGGGAGTATAAAAGGGTTGCTTGTGTAAGGTCTACTGTATCACTTTTAGGTTCGGTACAAGCCGTGAGGAGGAAACACAATAATAGTGTCGCTATTCCCTTCAACCTATATTTTTCGATAAACTTCGTTTGCATTTTAAAACAGTTTAGTTAGGCAGCATATCTTTCACGCACCGAAACCCGACCGGATAGGCCCTGATATCTTCGGGCGAAACATAATATCGATGCGACGTTCGAATAAATGAATGATTGTTAAAATTAGAGCCTCCGCGCATGACTTTGTACTTTTCGCCATATTGTTCCATAGGGGTCGTATTACCGGGGTAAGGTTGGTACCAATCGGCCGTCCATTCCCAGACACCACCGGCCATATCAAAACAGCCATACGGACTTTCAGGTTTGGCGATCGCCGTTCCACGCGTGCTATTCTGATCCCAGACCACATAGGTATTGTCATAGGTATCGCCCCAGGGAAAGGTACGGCCGTCAATGCCCCTCGCCGCTTTTTCCCATTCTTTTTCCGTCGGCAATCTTTTGCCGGCCCAAGAGGCATATGCATTGGCTTGAGACCAAGTTACAATGGCAGCATTGCCTTTTTTTTCTTCCGGAAATTTAAAATTCGGGTCGAACTGTGCAAACTCGGTATTGCTGATTTCATACCGATCAATGAAAAAAGCTTCCGTGCGTGCGATGTGTTTCGGTTTTTCATCGGGGTCGCCATAGTCACGGCCCATAATAAAATCTCCCGCAGGCACATACACCATGCCCGAAGGAGGCACAGGGTTATTCTGCCCATAGGACACCATAAAACACAAACACCAGAGCAAATTTAAAAAACGAACTTTCATCTTGTTTATCTCTTTAAATTACCACGTTTCATCAATGATTCCATAATACCTACCGAACCAATAATTACGTATCATGGCTGCGGCAGTGCCTTCCTCTTCAGAGGTTACGAGTTTAAAACCACCATCCTCATCGGGAATTTTAAATTCCTTGGTTATACGTTCAAAACCCCACATATCCTTAATCACCTGTTGCCGTTCTGGGGTCATCACCGCTTCACCTGTTAGCACCTGATACACCATGATGAACCAAATCGAGCTCTCAAAATCAAACTTCATATCCTTCCAAGCGAACCAATGCCGGTTCAAGTTCATTTTATATTTAATCAAAAACTAAGGATCGTCTTCATATCTCATTAGCATATAAAGTGATCTGGCCGCATGGTAATCGTCTCCGGGGTTTTGCCATTCTTCCGGAAAAATAATTTTGGAATTTATCTGATGGTCGTCATAATGGTAACGATCGATCAACATATGATAGGCGGCATTATATCTTTCTTTTCCCGTAATACGATGAGTAACCTTTAGGGCTGCCAACATCTCTAGCGAGTTTAATTCTTGATGTGGCAGATCAGGACAAAAATTGCCCCAAAGGGTCATTTTACCATCAAGGTCGGTGAGTTTAAAATTGTTATCGACGACCCTGCCAATAAATCTATCCAGTAGTCCAGAAGCTTTTAATTTATAAACTTCGTCGGCACAGAGTTCCCAGAAGGTTCCCACACCATAAAATATGGAAGTGAATTTATCGGCGCTCAAATCACCAAGCCATCTATATTTGGGCATGGACGACGATTGGTGCCACTCATCATACCAAAAAACCTTTTCGTGCCAATTGGGGGTATCGGTTTGGTTAAAACTTCGGGCGACCAAACCTTCTACCCCGGTAACCTGCTCCAATTTTAAAATGGCATCAAAAATCTGGTTTGCAATTTCCCGATCCTTCGGGTCTTTGGTCATGGCATATTTATGTGAATAGGCGGCCAACATTTCAGAAGTGGGATCCAGACAATCGGCCTGTGCGCCGATGATGGGCCTATCGAGGCCCGCAGGGGGAAAAATAACATGCTGCATGATGGCCCCTTCGTTCCAATGATTGCCCAGCATAAGGGCATTGAACAGCTCGACCTTTTTATGCAAAGGGTCCGATTTCTTGGGGAATTGGTTGATCTTCTGCCCTGACGCATAAAAGGAAGTACCCAAAATGGCAATACCTAACAATTTAAGAAATAGTTTTCCCATACCAATAAATCTTAAAAATGTTTTGAACAGTTAAACCTATTGCTAACCTCCTAAAAAAGAATTACCCGAGTTGCCTCGGGTAATTCTAAAACTAACTCAACTAACACTAAAAAAACAATAGGTAATGAAGGTCTTCATTTACCAATAAATTTAACTACCATGGCTTCGCAACGCCTTGTAGCACCCATGGTTTAGACCAAGGTGTATCATTGTCGATATACCCAGGAACATCGTTGGTGTGCGACGTAGCTTCCAAGCTATTTAAGGCCGAATAATAATTGTCCCTGTTCAAAGTACTGTTCGCAGTAGGATACACAAAACGTACCGGAATGACCGTTGATTTTGCAAATGGACCCGTTTGAAGATCAGGTAATCCTGTTCGCCTCCAATCTAAATACGCTTCAGAAGCGGAAGCAAAATTGGCTATCCATTTTTGTTCCATAATTTGGTCAAGAGTGCCATCATAGGCCACTCCGACATTGTCCATATAATCCGCTACATCATCTGCAAGGCCCCAAGTTTCAAAAGAAGCCTCGATACCTTTGTTGTAATTGCCTTCGGCATCTGAACCCCATCCTTTTAAGGCGGCCTCTGCCTTTAAGAAACATACTTCAGCATAAGAAAGTACTCTTGCTTTAAGGTAATCGCCAGATACTTCATTGAACATAGGGTTCATTAAAGAAACATGAACATTGCCCCCACCTTGCACCGGGTTAGGGTTCAAGTTATAGGTGTAGGGCTCAGAGCCTTGATAAGACACCGGAATACCCACGTATACGCTACTGGTATCGATTAAACTTAAACCGGCGATACGATCGTCGTACCACGTTGCAGGGTCGAATATTTTTAAGCCACTGGCATCAAGTGATGCTTCGTTGATATACCGAACGCCGTCAACCACGGTATCATCGCCACCACCGGGCACCTCTGCCGCAGGTACCACTTTAATCGGAATCTGAACCGCATCGAACCAAATCGTTCTTCTTGGATCATCCAATTCGGCCAATTTATAGGTAAAGGTGGTACATGGTTTTACCCTTGTAAAATTAGAAGGCGTACCTTGCTGCCCGTTACTGGGTTGCGAGTTATCAGGACTTGTACCTAAATAAGGAATAGCGGCTTCTTCGTCAACGCTCTCGATCAAGGGTTTGGCCAAAGTGGCTTGCACACCCGTACCTGCATAACCTGGGTCTTTTTCAGACAATCTCATGTAGTACCTAAGGGCCAATGAATTGGCATATTTCATCCATTTTTCCGCATCACCTTCGAAAAATATATCCTGGCTTGCCCCAAAAACTTCAAGACTGGCCATATTGGAAGAAAGCATGGCCGAAGCGGCCTCAAAATTTGCTATTGAACCTTTATACACTGATTCTTGTGAGTCATATTTCGGTAAAAGAATTTCGCCGTCACCTTCCAAGGCCTCGCTATAAGGTACATCACCATAAAAATCGGCCAGCAGGGCAAAGTTATGGGCCATTAGGATCGTGGCAACCGCCTCGTGGAAAACCATGCCCAATTCCTGTGATCTGGCAAGGGCCAATTTCGCCGTTCGCAAATTGTTGTAATAATCGTCCCATCCACTACCTGTCCAATCGTAATTGTTATTGCCCCAAGAATCTTTCTGGGTATACTGCACAAAGGCCGACAAAGGGTCACTGTAGCCTTTATTTCCTACGTTCATGGCGGTATTTACCATTACATCGGTCAAGAGAAAGCTTGGGTTCGCTTCGTTCAGGTTCACCCCGTTAGGGTTGGTATTTATTTCGGTGATATCGTTGTCGCATGAAATCGCCGTAAAGACGAGTGCCACGAACATCAGTTTAAAATATTTATTTAGCGTTGTCATAATTTAATCGTGTTTAGAGTTAATTGCCGTTTCTTAGAATCCTATATTAATCCTAAAACCTATTGGAACTGCCCATGGGTTAACATTAAAGCGTTCAATACCCTGTTTAAACTGAATACCGCTACGACCTTGTGTAGAGGACTCTTGTTGAAAAGCCATTTCCGGGTCGATGCCAATATCGGCTTTGGTCCATAAAATAATATTACGACTGTATAATGCGATGTCTAGATTCTGCAATCCAATTTGGCGAATGGCCTTGTTGGGCACACTGTACGAAAGTGATATTTCCCTTAATTTAATAAAGTCGGCATCAAAGGTGGCGGTTCTGGTAAAATCCCACCCATAGTGATCTTGGTATCGTGTGAACACCGTTCCAGGGCCCCCGAGGTTTTCTTGAGTAGCAACGAAATTACCATTATCGTCATAGTCCCCTTGTACCCCTGGCATAAATACCCCATCATTTAGAGTGATCCCGCCTTCAGTTACCGGATAGCCGCCCGCTTCTGCGGTAGGGCCACCGACCAGTACATAAAACTCCCCTTCTTCAGAAAGGTATTCCCCTGCATTCTCTTTTAAATAGGTAGGTACATCGCCTACGTTGCTAAAATTATGCAAGCCATCCAACCAACGCTGGGTATGCATATCAGATTCGCCATATCGATAGGTCTGTGACACAAACTGGCCGCCTTTTCTCCAATCGAAATTCATTCCAAGTGACCAGTTTTTATAACTAACAGAAGTAGTCATACCTAAAGTGAAATCAGGATTAAAGTTGCCGATAACAGGAGCGACCCGTTTTCCGTCTTCGTCTTCTAAAGTACTGTCGCTATCCTCAAAACCTGAATCGTCGATAATAGGCCAGCCATGGTACGGTGAACTGGGATCATCGACACGAACCAAGGCACGGTCTACAATGTTACCAATTTCTTCACCTAACCAAGTAATTGCCCCACCTTTGGCATCTGTCCAAAGGGTTATGGAGTTCATTCCATCGGCCAATTCCATAACTTTGGTACGGTTACGCCCAAAGACAAAGCCCATATCCCATCTCCAATCATCATTACTGATTACTGTAGCATTTAAGCCTGCTTCAACACCCGTACTGGTCAATAGCCCCGCATTGATATAGCGAGATCCGTAGCCAGAAGAAATAGGCGTACTTACCGGAAATATCTGGTCGCGGTTTTCACTGGAATAATAGGTGAAATCCATTCTAAGGCGATTGTTAAAGAAAGCTAGATCGGTACCGACTTCCCACGAACTCTGTGACTCTGACTTAAGATCAGGATTCAATAAGGTACCGGGCACTGATAGCAAGGAGCCACTGCCCCATGA
>JBATIN010000138.1:0-2239 GCA_049667765.1 Flavobacteriaceae bacterium | reverse complement strand
CTTCGACCCTTTTTCGGCCGTTTTCGGCCATTTTTTCCTTTAACTGCTTATTGTTGATTATTCTATTGATACCGTTCGCTAGATCCTTGGCGAATTTGTCAGGATGCTTGGGTTCAAAAGGTGCGACCTTTTGTTGTTCTACAGGCACCAAGATTCCGGTTTCACCATCGACCACAACCTCTTTGATGCCACCTACGGCACTGGCAACGACGGCCGTTTTGCATGCCATGGCCTCGATGTTGATTATTCCGAAAGGTTCATATATCGAAGGGCAACAAAATACATCAGCATGGGAATACAATTGAATGACGGATTTTTTATCGAGCATTTCAGCAATCCAAATGACATTGTCACGGTGCTTTTTGACGTTTTCGACGGCATCTTGCATTTCTTTGGCTATTTCAGGGGTATCAGGTGCCCCGGCACACAATACTATTTGGGTATCACGGTCAATATATTTAATCGCATTCACCAAATGTATGATTCCTTTTTGCCTTGTGATCCGGCCCACAAAAAGCACATAGGGCTTTGAAGCGTCGATTTTGTATTTTTTTAAAGCTGAGGTTTCCTGTGTGGCTTGATATTCAGAAAGATTGATGCCATTGTAGATGACCTTGATCTTTTTCGGATCAACATTGAAGTTTTTTAGGATATCCTCTCGGGTTTCTTTCGATACCGCAATGACGGCATCTGCCATTTCAATAGCCGTTTTTTCAATCCATAAGGAGGCATCGTAGCCTCTTCCCAACTGCTCTCTTTTCCAGGGTCGCAACGGTTCTAAGGAATGGGTCGTTACGACCAAAGGGATACCATAACATAGTTTGGCAATGATACCGGCAAAATTGGAATACCAGGTATGGCAATGAACAACATCGGCATCAATTGCTTTGGCATTCATATGAACACAGGTGCTCAAAGTTTGAAACAAGCCTTTTAGTTTATCATCGGCAATACTAAATACAGGATTATCATAGGGATATCCTTTCACTGACAACTTGGGGGTTTTGTCCTCTTGATCCCCAAAGCAGCGCACTTCGACTTCCATAAGCTTCGCCAATTCCGCGGTCAAATATTCAACATGTACTCCTGCTCCGCCGTAAACGTAAGGAGGAAATTCCCTGGTGTAAAAAAGTGCCTTCATATAATAGCAATAAAATAGCTGGTTAATACCCGTTTGTTTTTCGCAAATATAGGTGAAATCGAATAGCATTTACTCGCGTAAATCAGGTATAGATTTCTGTCTTTAAGTTATTAAAAATAATACGGATACTACACGAAGAGTATAACTATTTGAATTTAATTTTTAAGTGCCCTATTTTTCCTTTTAGTAGAATTAAAGAGTTATTTATTAGGGCAAAATGAACGAGATTGAAAAGTGGCTGTTCGATTATTCTTTTTCGGCAATAAAGAGTGTATTTACAAGCAAAGCATAACATTCATAGTGCAACAATTGTGCTCGACAACACTTCGACAGGCTCAGTGTGACAATTTTGCTCCTACCTTGGTTTGACAACATTTTGGTAGGTTCAATGTCAAAGGTTTTGGGAATCTTCTATTTTTTAAACATTATCAAGCAAGTTTGGCATCTTTAACGAAGGAGTGAGCTGGCACACTGACTGGCCTTAGAAGTTGGTCGAAATGAAAAATCCTCCTCTAGGTGGCGTTTTGAGTGGAGCCGGAGGGATTAACTTTGTTTTTCCCTAGTGGCACCCGTACTGTAAATAGAATCCCTATGTTTTTGCAAAGCATCGCGGTGTTTTTCATTGATCCACGTTAGAAAATTACATTTTCAACGCGCCGCAATAAAAAATCCCGGTGGCTAAATGGCCATCGGGATACTGATTAATCGTGGAGCCGGAGGGATTCGAACCCTCGTCCAAACAAGCAATTACAAAGCCTTCTACATGTTTAGTTTCCGATTGATTTTCGATAAGTGCCTGACCGGAAACGGCCTAACACAAACTTAGCTTCTTAAGGTTTTGGTGGTAGTACCAAAGCGAATACTACCCTTATATCGACATTTATGGTGCTCCTGATTGAATCGCCGTCGACAAGGGCTATTCAGGAACATCTCGCTTCTCTACCTAGTAGAGACGAGGCTAAATCCTACTATAATTCGGATTAAGCGGCAAGAGCGTAATTAGTATCGCCAATTAAAAGTGTGAAGTATGATATTAACGAGCTGTACCCCAGCGCTCGACATGCTTACATTGCCATTGGTCTCGCTGTCAAAACCAGT
>JBATIN010000137.1:0-4100 GCA_049667765.1 Flavobacteriaceae bacterium | reverse complement strand
GGTAATACCTTTTGACGAACTCAACATTAATTTGTTTAAAAAGGGTGAGTTTAGGTTGTAAAAGCATGCCTTACTAGTATAAGGATCCGTGATCAGTCTTGTAGCCCTAAACCTGTTTTCCGGAGTTTGTACAAAACTTCTCCAATGTGGGTTTTTTTGTGCCTTGAACAGAAAAGAACAATGCTAGTCCCTGATGTTGGTAGGTACCATGTAGCATACAGGTAAAAGGCTGGTTTGAAAATGAATTTTCCGGAATATTGATTTCCGGACTAACTCAATTAATTTGAAATTATGGATAGTACAATGATGATAATTGCCGGTGTTATAGGGCTAGCGATAGGGTTTGCCATCGCCAAATTCCTTGAAAAAGGAAAGGATGCCAAAGCACTGTCGGGCGCTAAAAGTGAGGCCGCGACCATTATTAAGAATGCGAATATTGAAGCAGAGAGTATTAAAAAAGATAAAATTTATCAGGCGAAGGAGAAGTTTTTAGAGCTCAAGGCCGAGCATGAGAAAGTTATTGTAGCCAAAGACAAGAAAATTGACGAAGCTGAGAAAAGAACACGCGATAAAGAATCTCAGGTAAGTAATGAACTTGCCAAAGGCAAAAAATTGAACGACAGGCTCGAGAGTCAGATCAAAGAAGTAGAACACAGAGCCGAGTTTTATGATAAAAAACAAGGCGAACTTGAAAAACTGCACAAAAGCCAAGTGCAGCAATTAGAGGTGATTTCAGGACTTTCGGCCGATGATGCCAAAAGCCAGCTTTTAGAGTCGCTAAAAGAAACTGCCAAGAGCGACGCGATGGCCTACATACAGACTACTGTAGAAGAGGCAAAGCTTACCGCACAACAAGAAGCGCGTAAAATCGTGATCAATACCATTCAACGCATCGGTACCGAAGAAGCCGTTGAAAATTGTGTTTCTGTTTTTAACCTTGAATCTGACGACGTTAAAGGACGTATAATTGGCAGGGAAGGAAGAAACATTAGGGCGCTTGAGGCGGCTACAGGAGTAGAGATTGTAGTTGATGATACGCCCGAGGCCATAATCTTAAGTTGTTTCGATTCGGTGAGAAGGGAAGTGGCCAGACTATCATTGCATAAGTTGGTTACCGACGGTAGGATCCACCCTGCACGTATCGAAGAAATCGTAAAAAAGACCGAAAAACAGATCGAGAACGAGATAGTTGAAATCGGGAAGCGTACCGTGATCGATTTGGGTATTCATGGCCTGCACCCTGAATTGGTTCGGGCAGTAGGTCGAATGAAGTATCGTTCTTCATATGGCCAAAACCTTTTACAGCATTCACGTGAAGTGGCAAAATTATGCGGTGTAATGGCTGCCGAATTAGGACTCAATGCTAAAATCGCCAAGCGTGCTGGACTATTGCATGATATAGGAAAAGTACCCAATACCGAAGCCGAGGTTGAGACCCCACATGCTATACTAGGCATGCAGTGGGCTGAAAAATACGGTGAGAAACCTGAGGTTTGCAATGCGATCGGCGCCCACCACGATGAAATTGAAATGAATAGCCTAATCTCGCCCATTGTACAAGTTTGTGATGCCATTAGTGGTGCTCGCCCTGGTGCGAGAAGACAAGTACTTGATTCGTATATCCAACGCCTTAAAGATCTAGAAGATGTGGCGTTTGGTTTTACCGGTGTACAAAAAGCTTATGCTATTCAAGCGGGTCGAGAACTTCGTGTTATTGTTGAAAGTGAAAAAGTATCAGACGATAAAGCCGCGGAACTATCCTTTGAAATTTCACAAAAAATCCAGACCGATATGACCTATCCAGGTCAAGTAAAAGTTACGGTGATTCGTGAGACTAGAGCGGTAAATGTTGCGAAATAAATAAGTATTGACTACCAAAAAATACAGGAGCCGTTTTAGGCTCCTTTTTCTTTTATATATGGTGTGCAAGTGCATGATTGTTCTTAGTATAAGATGCTTTAGATTACTATTTAAAGGTAGATTTCCCAGCCTAAATTGTATATTTTTGAAAACTAAACCATTTGCACATGCACGATAAGAACACGCTGTTTTTTGTACTCCTTTTTTTTGTTTTTACCGCCTCTGCCCAAACGCTAGATTTTTCCTATTTAGAAAACCTGAAGATTCGAAATATTGGTCCGGCAAATATGAGTGGCCGTATTACGGCAATTGATGTGGTTACTTCGAATCCTAAAATCATGTTTGTGGGTGCCGCTTCCGGTGGCGTTTGGAGATCGGATAACGGTGGTTCTAACTGGTGGCCGATTTTTGATGAGCAACCCACACAGAATATCGGGGCTTTGGCCATTCAACAAAGCAACCCTGATGTGGTTTGGGTGGGCACCGGGGAAGGCAATCCTAGAAACTCGATGAACCTGGGCATGGGGCTTTTTAAAACGGAGGACGGTGGAAAAACCTGGCTGCATATGGGGCTCGAAAATACCAAAACGATACATCGAATTAGTATTGACCCCAACAATCCCGACGTCATCTATGTTGGGGCAATGGGCGACCCCTTTACCGAAAATGAGCATCGTGGACTTTTTAAAACCACGAATGGTGGGCAAACTTGGCAGAAGATATTGTACACTAATACCCGTTCGGGTGTAGGTGATATGTTGATGCATCCTAAGGATCCCAATACCTTGTTCGTGGCACTTTATGAGCATCGTAGAACGCCTTATTATTTTACTTCGGGCGGTGAAGGATCAGGATTTTATGTTACAAATGACGCCGGTAAAACTTGGAAAAAACTCAATGCTGATAATGGATTACCGAAAGGAAATCTCGGAAGAATAGGTGTCGTCATTGCCCCAAGTGATCCCGATATCATGTATGCTAAAATCGAAGCCGAAAAAAACGCACTGTATCGCAGTGATGATGGAGGCATGAATTGGGAAATGATAAATGATGACCCAAAATTCACGAACAATCGGCCCTTCTATTTTCAAGATCTTGCAGTCGATTCTAAAGATCCAGATCGCCTTTACAATATTTACCAGCCTCTTTCGGTAACTTATGATGGCGGAAAAACGTTTGATCTAAAACCCATGATTCCAGCCGATGAAACCAAAGGCATACATGCCGATTTTCACGCTTTTTGGATGAATCCTGTCGACCCGCAACATTTTATTATCGGGGGTGATGGTGGTCTTGGAATTACCTATGATCATGGTAAGAGTTGGTATTTCCCTGAAACCATTCCCGTGGCCCAGTTTTATCATGTGAATGTAGATAACGATAGGCCCTATAACGTATATGGCGGTATGCAGGATAATGGCAATTGGTCAGGTCCTGGGTATACTTGGAAACGTGGCGGTATCCGTACGCTGTACTGGCAATACTTGGTCGGGGGCGATGGTTTTGATATTTCACCGGATGAGGAAGATTCCCGATTTGGGTATGGCAGTAGTCAAAACGGAAACCTGTACCGATACGATAAATTGACAGGCTATTATGTAAGCATCAGTCCGCCTGCACCTAATCTCAACACCCGACTTCGGTTTAACTGGAATGCCGGTTTTGCCAAAGATCCATTTAATTCCAAGTCGGCGTACTACGGTTCACAGTTCGTGCACAAAACCAATGACCAGGGGAATTCTTGGGAAATAATATCGCCAGACCTTACGACCAATAATCCCGAGCATCAAAAACCCGATTATGGGGGATTGACCTTAGATGTTTCAGGAGCAGAAATGTACAACAGCATATTGACGATAGCACCCAGTCCCATAGATGAAAATACGATTTGGGTAGGTACCGATGACGGGCAAATTCAATTGACGATCGATAAGGGCGTTACATGGAAAAATATTTCGATGAATGTTGTAGGGCTTCCTTCCGAAGCGTGGATCGTTCAAATTCAGCCCTCGCGATACAAAGCCGCCACTGCTTGGCTCGTCGTGAATAATTATAGAAAAGGAGATTTTAATCCCTATTTATATAAAACGGATGATTTTGGAAAAACGTGGACACGCCTTGCAGATAAGACCAAAGTGAAGGGGTATGCGCTTTCAGTGATTCAAGATCCGGTAGAACCAATGCTTGTTTTTTTAGGAACCGAAAACGGACTTTGGGTCAGTATCGACGAGGGACATTCA
>JBATIN010000136.1:0-2549 GCA_049667765.1 Flavobacteriaceae bacterium | reverse complement strand
CTTCTGGCCCTGCCGACCCTGATTTGGCATACTGTTTACAAGCGGCCCCCGATAATGATATGCTGTTGACCTTTCTGATACCGGCAACGCCGAAATTAGCATCCTCCAATGATGAAATCGGAACAGTAGATCTAATAGGTGTTTCAATCGATGGGGCTCCAATTTACGGTGATACCCCATCGGTTGCTAATCCTGGTAGGGAAATCGCCGGCAATATCCCTTCCATTGACCCTTGTGGCGGGCATCACGACCCGGCGGGTTACTACCATTGGCATTTCGTGGCGGAAACCATGAACCAAGTATTGGAGGCAAATGATATAACCGACGTATCCTGCACTTTGGTCGAACAAGTTGTCGACACCAAATTAATAGGATTCGCCAAGGATGGGTTTCCCATTTATGCCTATGGGGTCGAACCCGACGACTTGGATGATTGTGGCGGTAGAACTGCTGGCACGACGGACTATCCTGATGGCATTTACCATTATGTCGCAAGTAATACGGATGCCCCGAACGTACCCAAATGTTTAAAAGGAGTTGCAGCGAGAAATAATTTCAGCTTTCAATAACTGATCTGAACCAAAAGAAAGATGAAGAAACTATTGATTTTTTGCCTATTGGTAGCGTTATCTAGCCAAAGCGCACTTGCCCATAATCCGTTATCGGCCATGTATTATTTTGAGGTAAAGGATGATTTTGGCATTTTGAATATCAGCCTAAGTCAAGCAGGTTTTCAAGAGGCATTAACCGCACATTACCCGGCTATTGATTTCAATAAATTATCCGATGTGGACTACAAACAATGGGCCGTCGCATATGTAAAGGATAATTTCCATTTGAATATCAATGGTAATCAAATCGAACTTCTGAACGGAGGCTTGAAATTGGGCAACCATCAAACGGATCTGAAATTTGTAACTGAAAAACTGCCAAATGCGTTTCATACCCTTGAGGTAGAAATCAATGCATTCAGGGAAAATGAGCACCATCAGACTATTTTTTCATGGTCGCTCCATGGCGAAACGGACAAGGTCATTTTGTCGGATAACAATGATTACTCGGCTTCCGTGAAATTTAAGGACAATAAAATGCTTATCAATAAGGGGATATTCAATACCGATTATTTGTGGTTTATAGCCCTAGTTCCGATGCTTATTATTGGTAGAAAAGTGCTGCCGATAGGCAAAAACCGGACTTAAGATACCTATTAGGTAAACATGGTAATTCCATCTTATATACAAAATAGGATTCTTTCGAGTTTCAAAGCGGTTAATATCAAAAAAGAAAATTTTGTTAGTTGGTTTGTTTGATAGTTGAGTCAAAAGCTTCGTAAGCAATTACGGGGCTTTTACTTTCAATAACCATCTATTTTAAAGACGATATCAAAAATGAAGGTTTTCAGAAACATTAGAAAAAAATTAGTGGCTTCGGGGAAAGTAAAAAACTACCTGGTCTATGCGCTAGGCGAAATTCTATTGATCGTGATAGGGATCTTAATTGCCTGGAAAATCAACGATCTGAACGAAATTCGAAAGAACAAGATTGTTCAGGTGAAAATTTATGAAAGTTTATATGAAGAGTTGCACACAAATCTGAGTGTCTTGGATAGTGCCATTGTTCGGTACAACAACAATATACTTAACCTCCAAAGTTCATTGAAATATGTTGGGCAACAACCGGATGATCTTTCCCAAGAGGTCAAAGATTTGATCATCCAGATAAAATTCAGGAATTCAAATTTGAGGAACGAGGCCTTGAGTTCGATCAATAGTTCGAACAAATTTCAATTTCTCAAAAATGACGCCTTAACAGAATTGATTGCGCAATATCCAACAGAACTAAACACCTATAAAGTCCAAGAAACCAAGATTGGGAACATTGTAGAAAATCGGTTGAAACCTGTTTTGGAAAAACACATTTCTTTGGTCGATGTGCTTCCGGGCGAGAACGCAAATTATCAGCAAATTAAAACCTTTGGGCAAGCATCAAAATATGCTGACTTGTTGAATAGTCGAGAATATCAGAACACGGTAATCGACCAACTATTACAATCACAGATTCAATTGTCACTGGGCAAAAAGCTTCGAAAAAAAACGGAGACCCTTGCTATTAAATTAAAGCAGGAATTAAAAGGGTAAGGAATCCTTTTTGGTCTCTAAAGAAATTCGTCCACTGAATCAATCAGGTCTTCCACTTAATATTAACCGTAGTTCATTGATTCTAAAATTTTGGTATCATTTCTTTTAAGACATTTGATTGTAAATACAAATTAACCTACATCCCAAAATTGAAAAAGTATGAAAAAAGAGGAATCAATAAAAGTAATGTTTAAATCACTTATAGTGCTAATGGCTATGGTCGCTCTTGTCGCTTGCAGCAATGATAGTACTGATGATTTGGTCATCGACGATGAAGCATCCGAGGAAGAAACCGTTACCCAACTACATGCGGCATTTGCGGCATTCAACCCTGATGCCACCACCATTTATCTAGACGGTTCGGAAGTGGTTATAGAAACCACAGGCTTGCCGAACCATGAAACCGTATAT
>JBATIN010000135.1:0-4883 GCA_049667765.1 Flavobacteriaceae bacterium | reverse complement strand
GGTATAGGCAATAGTAGCTTCGGCCAAATCGGTATCGGCAGTATTCATGGTCACCATGATGGTTTTTTCCTCTTGGTGAAGTTCATTGGCCAACCCTGTAGCCTCTAGCGCAATACTAGGTGCAATGACCAAGGCCACAACGGACATTAATTTTAAAAGGATGTTCAATGATGGCCCTGAAGTATCTTTAAATGGATCTCCTACCGTATCACCTACTACCGCGGCCTTATGGGCATCGGTACCTTTACGACCTTCTGACTCGATCATCTTCTTAGCGTTATCCCAAGCGCCACCGGCATTCGATTGGAAAATTGCCATTAGCACTCCAGCAGAGGTAACCCCGGCCAAAAGTCCGCCTAACATTTCAGCACCACCGATAAAACCTACTGCAACGGGCACTGCAATGGCCAATAAGCCTGGCAATACCATTTCTTTGATAGATGCTTTCGTTGAGATGTCTACACATTTATCATATTCGGCATACCCATCGGCGGCATCGAATATTTTACGTTGTTCAGGGGTCGCTTTAGACATATCTGAATTAACTGCCCGCATTACTTCCAATGCCGCTTTTAATTGAGGAATATCCCTAAACTGACGACGTACTTCTTCGATCATGGCCATGGCAGCACGCCCAACAGCGTTCATCGACAATGCCGAGAATACAAAAGGAAGCATCGCACCGACTAAAAGTCCGGCCATGACGTTCGGTTTTGATACATCGATAGAATTTACATGTGCCACCTGCATAAATGCCGCAAACAATGCCAATGCTGTTAAAGCAGCCGATGCAATCGCAAATCCTTTACCGATCGCGGCAGTAGTATTACCCACGGCATCTAATTTATCGGTACGTTCCCTAACTTCTTTAGGCAACTCGGCCATTTCGGCAATACCCCCGGCGTTATCTGAAATAGGTCCGTAAGCATCGACCGCCAACTGAATACCGGTATTTGCCAACATACCTACAGCGGCAATGGCAATACCGTAAAGACCCGCAAAATGATAAGAAACTAAAATCGCGGCTGCTATCAATAAAATTGGAATCATCGTTGACATCATACCTACGCCTAAACCAGCAATAATGTTTGTGGCCGCACCAGTTTCTGATTGTCTTACAATGCTAGTTACCGGTTTTGTACCCGTTCCGGTATAATATTCCGTAATCTTCCCTACCCCAAGTCCAGAAATAAGTCCGGCAACCGTAGCAAGAAAAACTCCAAATGAACCATATTCTTTGGTTACCCTCAAACCATCTATCACTTCGATTATTTCCCAAGATTTCGGTAGCATAATATCGATGATAAAATAAGATGCAACGAGCATTAATGCCGCAGAACCAAACTCCCCAATGTTCAATGCAGTTTGCGGGTTGCCACCATCCTTCACCTTAACAAAAAATGTTCCGATGATAGACATCAAAATACCTACCGCGGCCAAAACCAAGGGAAGATAAACTGCCCCCATACCATTAAAACCCGGAGTAATAAGAAATGCTCCTAACACCATGGTTCCGATAATAGAACCTACATACGATTCAAAAAGGTCAGCGCCCATACCGGCAACGTCACCTACGTTATCACCCACGTTATCTGCAATGGTGGCAGGATTCAAAGGATGATCTTCAGGAATACCTGCCTCAACCTTACCAACCAAATCGGCCCCGACATCGGCAGCTTTCGTATAAATACCACCACCTACACGGGCGAAAAGTGCAATAGACGATGCCCCTAAAGAAAATCCTGAGAGTACGTTTAATACCAAGCCCAAGTTATCGGCACCCGGCCACATTTGCTGATAGATCATAAATAAACCGCTCAAACCCAATACCCCTAGGCCTACAACACCAAGACCCATTACGGCCCCACCTGCAAAAGCAACCTCTAGCGCCTTGCCCAAAGAGGTGCGCGCCGCTTGTGTGGTTCTTACGTTCGCTTTGGTAGCCACTCGCATACCAATAAAGCCGGCCAAGGCAGAACAAATGGCACCTACTATAAAAGAAACGGCCACCATGCCATTAGATCCTACTTCATTGCTTCCTTTAAAGAATAATAATACCGCTACGGCAACCACAAAAATGGAAAGAATCTTATACTCTGCCTTTAAAAAAGACATAGCACCATCGGCGATATTCTTTGCGATTCGCGCCATCTTGGCGTCTCCCACTTCTTGCTTGGAGACCCACATATTCTTGATGAAAACAAAGGCAAGGCCAACAAGGCCAAATACCGGTAAGAACTTTACAATTAATTCCATTCGTTAGTTGTTTATTAGGTTAAAATGGCTGCAAAAATAGGAAAAGCATTCAGAATAAAAAAGCAATATCTTTTTAAGGGATATTGCTTTTAAAAATGCTTTATAAGCTATTGTTTATTTGATACTTACCTCCTCGGTTGGAACGTCGCTTTTATTGAACCTTCGAATGCATTTCGCCACAATTTCCTTGGCTTCGGTTACATCGCCCCAACCGCCAACATCTACTTTCTTTTTTTCCAAATCTTTATAGACTTTGAAGAAGTGCTCTATCTCCTTTATTAAATGCGGATTAAGATCACTAAGGTCGGTCGTGGAATTGGCAATAGGGTCGGAAACCGGTACACAGATCACTTTTTCATCAGGACCTTTTTCATCGGCCATATGGAATACACCAATAGGTTTCACCTCCATGACACAACCCGGAAAGGTCGGTTCCGTCACCAAGACCAGTACATCGAGCGGATCACCGTCCAAAGCCAAACTTTCTGGCAAAAAGCCATAGTCGGCGGGGTACATCATCGACGAAAAAATCATCCGATCATAACGGATCTTTTTTAACTCGAAATCATATTCGTATTTATTTCTGCTGCCTTTCGGTATTTCGATCAATACATCGAAAGACGTTACTTCATCTGCACTCATAGTTATGGTTTTAAGAATGGCAAAGGTACTGAGATCAACCCCCTTAAAAAAAAGATACTCGACAAAACCCTTGAAAAAGGGTTGTCTTATTTTTTTGCGAATTTCAATAAAGGAAATGATTTATACCCTAACGCACTTAATCGCCTATATTGAACAATGGCATTAAAAATTAAAGCCAAATGTTCCAGTGATACTAAAAGGCCTTGCTTCGGGCGCATCGAGGTAATTGCCCCTAAAATTAAAGTCGATCCTGAAAATTTTAAGAATGTTCCCTATTCCAAACGAGTACTCGTAGTAAATACGCTCATTTGGCGAAATCAACGGTATATTAGTTGGCGCATTCAGTGCAATATTGGCATCGGAAAGTTCGCCCCAGGCGCCTCTGAGCCCTACAATTTCACGAAGGTTCAATTTGCGCATAAAGGGTATTCTTGAAAAAAAACGTCCGTTAAAGTTGTGCTCAAGATGCAATGCCACATAAGTGTCGGTCACAAATTCATAAAAATCGAGGTTCGGAAACGTACCGTAATTGGTAAATAAGGTTTGGTTGCCCGGTATCACGTTCAATAAGCCTAACGGCACTTCACCAAAGGTCTTCCCGATTTCCAAGGTGCTGAACAATCGACCAAAACCACCTATCTGCCAGGGTTGGCTGTAGGAAAATTGCAGTTTGTTATAATCAAAATCACTGCCCCAGACCCCTTGAATTCCTCTGGTATAATTTAAAAGCAGGGTACTGTAATTGTCATTGATATTTCTGCGTTCTACCCCGTAGCCAATCGTTCTTTTACCCGGGGTATAAATTAATAAGGTATTAAAATCGAATTGACGAATTTCAGACGAAATGCCCGTAGGTGCCGTTACATCCACATAATCTAAACTAAAATCGCTCGGCAAGGCAGAGCTGAGCGTTCTAAGGGTACCGCCTACCCCAATTCTTACGTTGGTCAATGGCTCGATTTCTAAGCTTAAGGCGCTTAGATCTATTCTTGTTAACCTATTGTTCGCGCCAACGGTCAATAATGACGACGAGGCAATACTTCTTCCTAAAACATCGTTGGTCGCAGTGAGACTTACGCCGAGTTGTTCAATATCACGCCTATTTCCTCCTGAAAGGATAATTCTGTTTTTCTTATCGAGCAAAAATTTTCCCGAAATACCATGCTTGAACCTATGGTCGGTAAACCCGTAGGCCATATAGCCTTCAAGCCGCCAGAGGTCGTTCTGGCCAAAAAAGGTACGGGCCCCCAAACGTGCTCTGGGTCCTTCGGCGGCATTGTATCCAAATACATCGTACACCGAACCTATGTCTAAATTCCACTTGTCGATTTCTACGTACCCAGAGCCTAAAATACTGACCAGATTATAGTACGATTTAAACTTCGGAACTGTTTTTAAGGTATCCAACAACTGATAGATTCCCTGCTCATCTTTGTTCAGGTCTTCCAAGCGGTTTTTTTCCCAGAAACCATCTTCCTGTACAATTTCACTGGGATCGAACGGATTTCTATCGGCCTTGTAAAAATCCCGTGGTTTCGCTTCATCGAACTTATAATCGTCGTACACCGTGGTACGTTTGCCATACACGCCGCGCGATTTCTCTTTTTTCTGAAAACTAAAATCGCTCAACATGTAGTCACGCTTCAAAAGAAACACAGAGTCATTGACCACCTCGAACTCTTGTTCAATATAAATTTCCTTGACCCAGTTGATATTGGCACTTTTGGTCACCTCTAAATTGATGTTCTTGATGGCAAATGTTGAATCGTTGACCCAAAAATCGCCCTTGAAGGTGAGCTCGTTCTTCCTTCTAGGATAATACACAATGTTATAACACCATTTATTGTCGATAAAAGCACTATCCCTCAACGCATAATTATAGGTATCGACCCCTGTTCTTGAAAGCGGACTGGTGAAACTCTTATCAAAGAATTTCAGGTAGTTGTTATAAATATCATAGTCTTGATAGAGATCGGCCACAAAGG
>JBATIN010000134.1:0-5774 GCA_049667765.1 Flavobacteriaceae bacterium | reverse complement strand
CCTATACCTTAGCCGATTTAAAGACAAAATTCAAACAATATACCTACCAACTCACTTTGGAATGTGGTGGTAATGGTAGAAGTGAATTCGACCCACCTGCCAAAGGAAACCAATGGTCTATTGGTGCTGTTTCCTGTGCCCAGTGGACGGGCATACGCTTACGCGATGTGCTCAACGACGTGGGTGTTAAAGATAATGCAGTGTATATTGGCTATCATGGGGCCGACATTCATCTAAGTAGAGATCCGAATAAAGAACCCATTTCGCGGGGTGTGCCCATGCCAAAAGCGCTTGAGGATGAAACATTATTAGCTTTTCAAATGAACGGCGAGGATATTCCTCTGGTTCATGGCTATCCGCTGCGTTTGGTGGCCGGTGGCTGGCCCGCTTCGGTGTCCGGCAAATGGGTGAAACGAATAAGCATTCGCAATATTGAACACGACGGCGAAAAGATGGAAGGCTCTTCGTACCGAATGCCATGTAAACCCGTTGCTCCGGGCGAGAGCGTGAAAGATGAAGATATGTGCATTATTGAATCGATGCCAGTGAAGTCGTTGATTACCCACCCAAAATCAGGGGCAACATTTTCTATCGATAAGCCCTTGAAAATTAAGGGGCACGCCTGGGCAGGTGATCTAGAGGTTTCAAAAATGGAATATTCTATAGATTTCGGGTCAAGTTGGTCAAGTATTCCTATAGAAAAACCTGTCAATAGATTGGCTTGGCAACATTTTTCTGGGACCATTACGTTTCCTCAAAAGGGATACTATGAAATTTGGGCTAAGGCCTTCGATTCCAAAGGAAAGGCACAGCCTATGCTCTTACCGGGCTGGAACCCAAAAGGGTACTTAAACAATGCATGCCATCGCATAGCGGTAAAGGTCGTTTAATATGAAAGTGACCCCTAACAATTCAAAAATTTCGTTTAAATCAGTGGTTGCAGTGGGTGCTGTTCTTGCCTTATTGGCATTGGTCGTATTCTACTTTTATGGCAATTCGTCTGCTATCCAAGAAGGTGGGCAAACTACTGAGGAATATTCAACCGTTGACGATAATGAAGATCCCAATAGAATTGAAAACGGTATTCATGTGCGTACCGGATTAGTAGATGCAGAGGGACTCATGACCGTGGTCAATAATTGCACCACCTGCCATTCGGCACAATTGGTGACGCAAAACCGTATGGATAAAGAACGCTGGGTTTCTACAATACGATGGATGCAAAAGACACAAAACCTTTGGGACCTAGGTGAGAATGAAGCGGTTATTGTCGATTATTTGGTAACGAATTATCCTGTGATAAAAAAAGGAAGAAGGTCGGTTCTTACCGATGTTGAGTGGTATGAATTAAAAGAGTGAGTTAAATTTTAACAAACACCGTTTTTAAATATAGTTATTTTGGACAAGTATTTTGATGCTTTTACACAATCGTTTTTAGGTACGTTACAGTGGACATGGAAGTCGATTGTTTTTGAAGTGCCTTGGTATACCAATTATTTTTGGGGATTGGTTGTGCTTTCTTTGCTCGTTTGGGCTTTAGAAATCGTGTTTCCGTGGCGAAAACACCAATCGATTTTTAGGAAGGATTTTTGGTTGGATGCCTTTTATATGTTCTTCAACTTTTTCATTTTCGCTATAGTTATTAGCGGTTTCTACTCCGTTCTTGAAGTTTTGTTTTCCAATTTTGGGCTTCAAAAGTCGAGTTTAACTTTATTGAATATTGCACAATGGCCTGCTTGGGCACAATTGCTCGTCTTTTTTATTATTCTTGATTTTGTACAGTGGTTTACCCATGTACTCTTGCATAAGTATCCATTTTTATGGCGTTTTCATAAAATACACCACAGTGTTAAAGAAATGGGTTTTGCGGCACATTTGCGTTACCACTGGATGGAGAATATTCTTTATAAACCTTTGAAAACCTTAGGCGTGATGGTCATTGGTGGTTTTGAACCCGAACAGGCCTATGTAGTACATTTTATGGCTATTGCCATCGGACATTTAAATCATTCGAATATAAAAATTACCTGGGGCCCTTTAAAATATCTTTTGAACAACCCCGTAATGCATTTATACCATCATGCCTACACTTTGCCCGAAGGAAGCTATGGTGTCAATTTTGGGATCAGTTTAAGTCTTTGGGACTATATTTTTAAAACCGATTATATTCCGGAAGATAGTGGTGATGTTCCTCTTGGGTTTCCAGGTGATGAAGATGTACCTAAAGATTTTATTCACCAATTAGGTTACGGATTTGGGTCATCAAAGCAGAAAGAGAAAGTAGAATAGACTTAGTGTTTCTTTCGTAGTTTCTGGTAGATTTAATATCGCTGTATCCTCGCACCATAATTTCTATTTTAGAATTCGATGAGGCTTAAAATCCTACTGTTTTATACTCACTTCCGAAGCTTTTAAAATTTTTAAGTTATAAAAAATGGCTATTGCAGTAGTACTTTCTAGAAAATACTACCGCAATAGCCATATAGTTTCAAATAACTTTTGCGTTCTATGGTTACGATATTGGTATGGTCAGCCCAATACTGATATTTCTTCCGATATTGGCGATACCATCAATTTTTAAACGCGACAAGTGCGAAATATACGTTTCGTTCAACAGATTGTTGCCCGAAATTCGAAAATCCATAGGCTGTCCGAAAAGTTGTAAGGTGCTCCCAAGACCCGCATTGAGCAAGGTATAGCCGTCTGTTGAAGTTTCAAAAATGCTAGGTCGGTTTTGAGCGAAATAATTTTGAAGGGTAAGGAATACATACCCGTTATCAACTTTAACATCTTTTTTATCAAACTCTATCCTTAATGTATTGTACAATCGATTTGCAGGGATTAAAGGGAGGTATCCCCCGGTATCCAATTTTCCAATAACCGTTTCATAGGAACTCTCAAAATGCAACCAGTCTAACGGATGTGGATGGAAATGAAAGCCGAATTCACCACCATAAAGGTTCGCGTTTTGTTGTCTATAGCGATACACCGGGTCCGTATCTATTAAAGTGCCTTCAGGATTCAAGTAAATAAAATCACTGACCGCATTATAAAACCCGTTCGCAAAAAATTCAATGTGCTCATTTTGATATTCGAGGGCGACGTCAGTTTGAAAATTGCGTTCATTTTTTAAATTTGGGTCTCCAATTTCGTAACGGTTTGCCCCTTCATGAACCCCATTTGAAGTAAGTTCCGCCAAATTCGGAGCCCTAAAGCCCGACGCTAGGTTCACTCGTCCGATCAGGTGTTTAGAAAAATTCACTTTATAGCCCAAAGCGGTATTAAAACTATTGAACTTTCTATTTAGTTCGGCAATAAAGCCTTCTTCGCCCAAAACTCCGTTCTCTTCCCCTTTGATCTTGCGATGGTCATAACGCAGTCCTAATTGTATATCACTTTGTTCCGAAATATGCCAATGTGACGTTGCCATTAGGCCAAAGTCGTCGGTAATGGCATCGGGTATCAATACCTCTTCTCCTGAATTTACATTGCTTTGATGCATGCCCTGAATACCTATAATGGTTTCGAACTTGCTTATTTTAGGCAGATGGTATTGAAGGTTATAACTCAGCGTGTTCAATTGCATGGAAAGGGCCGCTTCCGATCCGTCTTCAAATTCTTCCCTTTTATTGGCAATTAGTCCCAAGGTAAATTCCAAACTCGATTTTTCAAGAAAAAGATTCGTTTTGGAACTTACGGTATGGGTCGCGATTTCTTGATAGGGGAGCTCTGGCGATCTTTCGGAACTTTGTGTGGCTATTTCCTCCGGTATACCAAGGTTAGCGGTATTGAAATTATAGCGCAGTTCGGTTTTAAATCGATTGGCTTGATAAGCGGTACCCGCCTTGAAATCATATTCATTGAACCTAGAATTGGTTAAACGCTCATCGTCACCCGTCATATAATCGATATGTGATACGGCACTTCCCCTAAAAAGATAGCGCATTTTGGATGTTGATGTCCTGATTCCTGCGTTGGCAGCGATTCCTCTTGTATTCGTAAAGTAGTTTAGGTTAACGTCGCCTTCGGTAGTGCCAGAAACCGCAAATTTTTCAGGATTAAAATACAGGACCCCACCCAAGGCATCTGAACCGTAGAGCAATGAGGCCGGCCCTTTTATAACCTCGACACTTTCAACCCCCGAATCGCTTAGGCCTAGACCGTGCTCACCACCAAATTGTTGGTTTTCCATGCGTACGCCTTGTGCATAAACGAGGACCCGGTTGGCACTCAGTCCACGAATGACAGGTTTTCCTATTCCAACACCCGTGGAGACCGTACTTACCCCGGGAATACTCGAAATTCCGTCCGAGAGGGTAATAGCACCACTTGATCTAAGGTCGGCAATGCTTGCCTGTTCTACTTTCATTACATTTTCACGTTGTAATTTATGAAATGGCGTAGATACGATGACCTCTTCAATTTCAATGGCACTGGCAGTTAATTCAATGTTAAGTTCTATTTTATCATTGCTTACTTCGATGGTTTTAGAGTAGGTCTGATACCCTAAATACGATACGATTAATTTGTAATTTCCTTTAGGTAGACCTTCAATGGAATAGTATCCTTCTGCATTTGTCTCTGTACCTTTTTCTAGTTGAGGAAAGTATACTGAAACCCCTTCTAATAGGCTTCTATCATTTGCATCGGTCACTGTACCTGATATAGAGTTTTGCGCATGTAAGTATAGGAATGAAGTTGCCAAGAGCAACGTCAAGATAGTTTTTTTCATTTTTGTAGTAATTAAGTGAAACCGGTAATCAAGCCAATACGGCCAATGGCCTCTGTGCTCTTGAATTTTGCTTTGGTGCAATACGAATTACCGATAAATTGATTCTTTAAAACAAGATGTTTTACTAAGAGAATTTAGAAGCTGGAGGGCCCCTTAAGGCAAAATGAAGTTGTTGATATTTACTCAGAAAGAAATAATGCGATTCCGTTTTTTCTTTGGCCAAAACGGGTATTAAGAGAAATGTGTTTACAAAAACGGGTAGGGGCTGAGGCGATAATTTGAATTTATCAAAATCACAATCTAATTCGGCCTTATGCACATGTACATCTGTTTTGTTGGTGCACTGTTGGCTATGGTCGACGTTTAAAGAATGAAATAGCTTTTGAACCGACGGGCCAATTATGCATAGCACTAGCAGTAGTGTAGCGGTCGATAACAATATTTTTTTTAAACGCTTCATCAATTTTCAAAACTAAGGATTTATCAAAAATAAAAGTGTTAAAAATATCAGAATACCTTAGAAATGGTCTATTCGCAATTTAAAAGAAAACCAAGCCCCATTCTGCACAGCATTTTCTTTTCAAAGGCCCAAAAAAAGCGGAATTGCCCAAAAAGCCATCCGTAGGCTACAAGTAGCATTTGATAAAAAGGAAAAATAAGAAGTATGCGCAATGTCCAGTACAAAAATCCGCCCCACCAGGCTTCTGAAAAACTGGTTCGGGCCATGCCGATCAACTCAAGAAAGGGCTTGGCCACGTACACCGATGATGACCCGGTAATCGCAAAAACTATGAATATAATGATCAGCTGATAGGTAGAACTAATGCCCCACCGCTGTTTTAATCGTTCCATGAATACTAATTCTAGGCAAAGATACTTTTTAAATGCGCGGAACCCAAGGCCCCAATCTTTGATTATAACGGCGTTGGAAATACACAAAATAATTGAACAATTTGTAATTGACCTCATAGCCATAATCGATCCCTGACTGATAATCTATTTGCATTTCATAGAGGTTGGGGTCAAATTGTTGTGGTTGCAT
>JBATIN010000133.1:0-3256 GCA_049667765.1 Flavobacteriaceae bacterium | reverse complement strand
TTTTTAGGCTATCCTTTAGTTCAGGGCAATGATTTGGTCATTCGTGACGGTTTTGTTTGGATGAAATCTTTACGGGGCCTTAAACAGATAGACGTCATCCTTAGAAGGGTAGACGATGTTTTTACGGACCCTTTAGAATTAAGGGAAGATTCGCATTTAGGGGTTGCTGGCTTGTTAGATGTCGTTCGAAGAAAAAATGTATCGGTTATAAATCCTGTGGGAAGTGCTGTTATCGAGAACCCTGGACTTATTCCTTTTATGCCCGCTATTGCCAAATATTTTTTAAACGAGGAATTGCTCCTTCCACAGATTGCGTCTTGGTGGTGCGGACAGGAAAAAGAAAAAAATTACGTTTTAGAGAACCTTTCGAAATTGGTGATCAAGCGAATTGACCGCACAAATCGGGAAAGTCTCTATTTTGGCGAGTTCCTGAATCCCGAAGAATTAAATGCACTCAAAAAGGTTATTCAAGCACGACCGTATCGATTTGTTGCCCAAGAACTCATCAATTTTTCAACGGCACCAAATTTTTCCAATAGCGTTTTGGAACCTAGGAATATTGTGGCGCGCGCCTTCTGTATCGCTTCGAAAAACGATTATACGGTAATGCAAGGCGGTTTGGTCCGTGTTTCACCGAATGCTGACACTGTGCAGGTTTCCAATCAACGCGGAGGTACCAGCAAGGATTTTTGGATCATGCAGGATACGCCCGTTAAGCAAGAACCTAATCGGCAGTGGCAAAAGAAAACTTCCGTTGCTATTTCCGGTTTAAATGATCTGCCCAGTCTTACGGCCGAAAATTTATTTTGGGCAGGCCGCTACGTTGGCCGCACGCTGGTCACCGCTCGATTTATACGGGTAGTCATGCGCCAAATGGCATTGGTGCAGCATAAAGATGAGCGGCCAGATTCAGAAAAACTGAAGGTGCTTTTTAAAGCGGTCACCCATTTAACGGATACCTACCCCGGTTTTACTGCAAAAGGACAAGACGGTACGCATGCCATGGACAATCCGATGCAGGAAATGCTCAGCGTTATTCTAGATAAAGACAGGGTAGGCAGTTTGGCCCATACCATAAACATGTTCAGTAATTCGTACTTTTCGATCCGTAATTTATGGTCTTCTGATATGTGGCGTGTTTTCGAGAACATTCAAAAAATCTGGAACACTTTTGTAGATGGAAAAGACCATTCTGTTAACCGTATTCTTAAGGTGTTGAACCAATTGATCACACGCTTGATTGCCTTTATGGGATTGATAGAGGAAAGTATCATGGTGCAGCAGGGATTGTTGTTATATTTTATAGGCTTGCAGATGGAACAGAGCATGTTGACCATTACCAAATGTCGTGCCTTACTGTCCATAAAATATGATCAACCAATAGAATATGATTTGTTGGAATATTTATTGACCAGCCATGAAAGCCTTAACATTTACCGATACAGCTATCGTTCGCACATACAATTGGAGCATATGTTAGACTTGGTTTTGTTGGATATGGATTATTCGCGATCACTTACTTTTATGATAAATCGACTACAGAAAGATTTGGCCCGTTTACCACATTCTGAGCAAGACCATCAATTAAGTAACTATCAGAAATATGTGTTGGAGGCTTTTTCAAAACTAAGAATGGCAGAATCGTCCAACCTTGCCAAGACAAAATCGAACAATGATTTTAAAAGGGAAGAACTGATAACATTGATGAAGCATTTATCAGAACTGCTGCATAAAACTTCACAAGCGATATCTAACACCTATTTTAACCATACGGATAAGCAAAATCAAATGTTCAACCAATCATTTCCTATTTGAGCATGATTTTCAACGTAACCCACATCACTACGTACAAGTACAACGCCCCGGTCAGTTATTGCCATAATATTGCAACGCTACGCCCACGGGAATCGAAGGGACAAGAACTGTTGGATTATAAGATTAAAGTGTCCCCCGAACCTTCTGAAATATCAGAAAGAATCGATTTTTTCGGAAACTATATAACCCGATTTTCCATCCAAACCGAGCATACTACTTTAAAGGTAACGACAAAAAGTACGATCCAGCGCGATTATGCCCAGTTTCATGAATCTTTTAATAGTCAAGCCTGCCGATCGGTTACCATGAACGATGCCCTTTACGCTTTACATGGAATGCATCCGGAAATATTGGAAGCCAAACAATTCTTATTGGAATCGATTTTTATTCGAAAAACCGATACCGCGATCAAAGAATATGCAGAAATCTCCTTTAAAGGAAACCGCTCTGTTTTCGAGGCCGCTTATGAACTGATGCAACGTATTTATACCGATTTTGATTTTGATGCCGAATTTTCAACCATAGCTACTCCCATCGAAGAAGTGATGCGCGAAAAGAAAGGCGTTTGCCAAGACTTCGCCCAGATTGCCATAGCCTGTATACGTTCCATCGGTTTGCCCGCAAAGTATATTAGTGGGTATATTGAAACCCTACCACCACCCGGCAAAACGAAGCTAGTTGGAGCGGATGCTTCACATGCATGGTTCGCAATTTTTATCCCCGGTTTTGGTTGGGTAGATTTTGACCCTACAAACAATATGATACCAAAAGACCAACATATTGTGGTAGGTTGGGGCAGGGATTACTACGATGTACCACCATTAAAAGGAGTAGTCTACGGCAGCGGAAAAAGCAAACTAGATGTCTCAGTTGATATTGCGGCAGCGGTTTAGGGTAACACAGTCCAAATTACTTGAAGGAATAGTTAAAAACGGACCAATTCGGTTAATCGGTAAACTTTCTTTTCCGAAATTTTCGAAGTTTTTGCAGTTGGTTATAATTAAAAATATATCGTTTACAGTTATAAATACTAAGCCCTATCCCCTGTTTTTATGATTACCTTCATCATTTTAAAAGTTAAGCCTAGACTATGAAAGTCTTTCAATGTAGTTATTGTAATAATCCATTGTTCTTCGAGAATAATAAATGCGAGAATTGCGGACATTTATCAGGCTATAGTGACTTTGATCAAAAGATGCAAACCTTTGACCCCTCTGGTTATTCTTTGATTTCTGACATTGGGCAACTCGAGTACAAATATTGTAAGAACGGGCAATATGGTGTTTGCAACTGGCTGTTACCTAAAAATTCTCATCAAGATTTTTGCCATGCCTGTCAATTCAATAGAACAATAGCGAACCTTTCCGTAGACCAAAATTTTCAGAATTGGCAGCATTTAGAAGTTGCCAAGCACCGCTTGATCTATCAAATACAAAAATTA
>JBATIN010000132.1:0-7949 GCA_049667765.1 Flavobacteriaceae bacterium | reverse complement strand
GTCGTTTCCCACAGTGAAATGATCAATTTTTTTATCGGTACTGACACCTTTTTCCCAGAGTTTCATTTTTTCAAGTTCAAGTTCAAAAATCAAGTTCAAGTTCAACCCTTTGACTGTTCTCAGGGTGACATTTCAAGTTCAAATACAAAGCTTTTGAGTTTGTATTTGTGTTTCCTTCTTTAATATCCCCCGCGAACTGGCGGGGTTAGGGGGCTAAAAATCCTTCTAATAGTTTTATATACAAATCAATCCCCTCCTCAATTTCATGCACGTAAATATATTCATCGGCCGAATGCGAACGGGTACTATCCCCAGGGCCTAATTTTAATGATTGGCAAGATAAGGCAGCTTGATCTGATAAGGTTGGTGAGCCATAGGTTTTTCTTCCTAACCCAATGCCCGATTGTACCAAAGGATGGTTTTTGTCTATGGCCGAAGAATTGAGTCTCAGCGACCTTTCTTTAAGTTCGCAAGGCGCTTCCTTTTTCAACAAGTTAGCAACTTCGGTATTAGTGTATTTATCGTTCACCCGTACATCGACTACCATTTCAACTTCTGCGGGTACTACATTATGTTGACTTCCCGCTTTGATCTGGGTCACGGTCATTTTTACTTCCCCCAATACTTCGGATACTTTTTCGAAGCGGTAATTCTTAAACCATTCCAATACGGCAATGCTATTATATATCGAATTATCATTGTTAGGGTGTGCAGCGTGCGAAGGGGTTCCTTTAACCTTGGCATCGAATACCAATAATCCTTTTTCTGCGATGGCCAAATCTAACAAACTGGGTTCGCCAACAATGGCCACATCAATTTTTGGAAGCTTCGGTAGAAGCCCGTGTAGGCTATTGGGGCCAGCACTTTCCTCTTCCATGGAGGCTACCATTAGAATATTATGGTTCAGCTTTTCTTGTGAGTAGTAATGGACAAAAGTGGCCAAAAGGGATACTAAGGCCCCACCAGCATCATTGCTTCCTAAACCATATAGTTTTCCGTCCTCAATATGGGGGTGAAATGGGTCTTTGGTATAGGCAGAATTTGGCTTCACCGTATCATGGTGCGAGTTGAGCAAAAGGGTAGGCAGGCTGTTGTTCCAAAATTTGTTTTTGGCGATAATGTTATTTAAAATGCGTTCGCTGGGTATGTCAAATGCCTTCAGCCAAGCTTCGATTGCATCGGCGGTTTTATCTTCTTCCGATGAAAACGAGGGAGTTGAAATTAGGGTCTTCAACAACTCGATAGCTTTTTCAGTTAGCATTTGTTGGTTTTGTATCATAAAGTGATCGTGGTAAATAATTCAGATTTTTTGTCGAGCATAGAAATATCGCCAATACAGACTTTGGCGACCTTACGGTTTAGGGCATGAAAACAATTCTGCATTTTAGGAAGCATGCCATCCGCGATGATTTTTTCATCCAATAAGACTTTGTACTTGCGTGGGTCTATATGTTTAATGACCGAATCGTTGTCGTCAACATGGCGTAATACCCCTTTTTTTTCAAAACAGTAATAAAGGGTAGTCTCATAGTTTTCACTCATTCCTATCGCAAGCTCTGAGGCAATAGTGTCGGCATTTGTATTTAAGATCTGGCCTTGGCCATCATGGGTCAGGGCACAAAAAACCGGAACCAGTTCAGCTTCGAGCAAGGCCGATATTGTTTTTGAACTCACCCCGTCAACATCACCTGCAAAACCGTAATCGATTTCTTTTACGGGTCGTTTATGGGCTTGTATCGTATTGCCATCGGCACCGCTTAAGCCTATGGCGTTGCAGCTTTTTGCCTGTAATTGGGCTACGATGGTTTTATTTGCGAGCCCTCCATAGACCATGGTGATAACTTCAAGGCTTTCGGCATCTGTGATTCTTCTGCCGCCGACCATTTTTGGTTCGATTCCCATTTTGGATAAAATTTCGGATGCCTTTTTTCCTCCTCCGTGGACAAGAATTTTTTGTCCATCAAGTTTAGCAAAATTACAGAGAAATCTAGATAGCTCTTCTATGTTCTCAATGACATTGCCGCCAATTTTTACTATGGATAGTTTTTGTTTCATTTTATGCATTTAAAATTCCACCATCAATGTTCATGGCCGCTCCCGTTATCCACGAGGCATCCTCTGACATAAGGAAAAGCGCCAATTTTGCGATATCTTCCGGTGTTCCCAAGCGCTGTAATAGCGTTGTGTTTTTGGCATTATCCACTGCCGCCTCCGGATTCTCGAATGCCGCGGCGGAATCCCAAAGCAATTGTGTATCTACGGGACCGGGACAAATGGCATTCACCCTGATCTTTGGCGCATATTCTACCGCCATTTGTTTCATCAAAGCTACGGAAGCGGCTTTTGAAGCGCAATAGGCCGGATGGTTGGGAAAACTCTTGAAAGCGGCAATTGAGGCATTGATCAAAATGTTTCCGTTGGATTCTTGCTGTATATACGGAATGGCATATTTTGACAAATAGAAAATGGAACTTAGATTCGTATTCAATGTATTTTGCCAGGATGAAACGGGCAGGTCTACCACATTCCCCAATCCCAAAATACCCGCATTGATAGAAAGCATGTGAAGCTTACCAAAATTGGAGATGGCCGCTTTTACAAGTTCCTCATTATGAAAAGGCTGACTGACATCACCAGCAACAAAAACTGCATTATTCAACTTTTTAGACAAAGCTTCTCCTTTCTCGACATTTCGTCCTGAAAGGATCAGTTTGGCACCTTCTGAAGAAAGGGTTTCTGCAATGGACAACCCCATGCCCCCCGTGGCCCCGGTGACGATACATATCTTGTCTTTAAGTTTGATGGCCATTTTTGAGTTCTTAGTTATTTTCCAATATTTTCTTTAAAACCACTTGAGCCGAGTAGGTTCTGTTGTTAGCCTGTTCAATGACCAAAGATCGAGAGCCATCTAAAACGGCATCTTCTACGATCACGTTGCGCCGTACGGGTAAACAATGCATAAACTTTGCCTGGCCTAATTTAGCCTTGGTCATCATCCAACTGGAATCTTGATTTAATATTTGACCGTAGTTGGAATAACTGCTCCAATTTTTCACATAGACAAAATCGGCATTTTCCAAAGCCTTGTCTTGATCATGCTCTATGACCATACCCTTTGTGATTTCGGGGTTCAAGTCGTATCCTACGGGGTTCGTAATTACGAATTCGGCATCTTGCAAACGCATTAGTTCAACAAATGAATTCGCCACGGCATGTGGTAGGGCCTTCGGGTGTGGTGCCCATGAAAGTACCACTTTTGGTTTAGTCTTAGTGTTCTGTTCGGCCAAGGTAATGGCGTCAGCCAGGGCCTGTAAAGGGTGCCCAACAGAACTTTCCATATTGACTACAGGTATGTTGGCATACTTCACAAACCCATTGAGTACCTCTTCAGCCTCGTCTTTTGCTTTGTCTTTTAAGCTCGCGAAAGCACGAATAGCAACAATGTTACAGTATTGCGAAATCACTTGGGCCGCCTCTTTTATATGTTCCGATTTTCCTTGATTCATGATGGTGCCATCTTCAAACTCCAATTGCCAGCCTTCACTGTCGAAATTCATGACCATTACTTCCAAGCCTAGATTCATAGCTGCTTTTTGGGTGCTTAGTCGGGTCCTTAGGCTATTGTTGAAAAATAACAGGCAGATGGTTTTTCCTTGCCCTAATGCTTTATTTGCGGTCGGGTTTGCTTTTAGGTCTCTTGCTTCGGCAACCCAGTCGGTAAGGGAATCGATATCTTTTAATGATAGATAATGTTTCATGGCAATGCCTTTTTGAGTGCAGTGAAGAAAAGATCTATTTGACTTTTTGAAATATTCAACGCGGGTAAAATTCTAAGTAGCTTTTTGTCATTGGCGCCGCCGGTAAAAAGGTGTTCTTCATAAATAAGTTTTTTGCGAAGCTCCGATACTTCAAAGTCAAATTCGAGTCCTAACATGAGACCGCGACCTTTTACACGTTTTACTTGTGGAATTTCAGCTGCCTTTTTCTTAAAATACTCTCCAAGAATTTGGGCGTTTTTTATCAGTTTTTCATCTTCGATGACCTCAAGTACCGCCATGGTTGCAGCACAGGCCAAATGGTTTCCGCCAAATGTGGTGCCCAACATGCCATATGATGCCTTAATGCTTTCATGTATTAAAATACCGCCCACTGGGAAGCCATTACCCATGCCTTTGGCTACACTTATAATGTCGGGTTGAATTCCATGATGTTGAAAAGCGAAAAACTTACCGCTTCTGCCAAATCCAGATTGCACTTCATCTGCAATTAATATCACTCCGTTTTTAACACAAAGTTTCGCTACGTTTTGGTAAAACTCGGTAGTAGGTTCATCAAGTCCGCCTACACCTTGGATCGATTCTAAAATTGCGGCACAAACGTCTCCTTTTTCTATTTCGGCTTTAAATGATTTTAGATCATTTAGCTGAAGAAAAGTTACTTTTTGTTGTTTGTTGATCGGGGCGTTTATCTTTTCATTGTCGGTTACGGCAACGGCAGCCGAGGTGCGGCCATGAAAACTGTTCTTAAAAGCGATTACCCGAGATTTACCGGTTTGAAAAGATGCCATTTTAAGGGCATTCTCATTGGCCTCGGCACCTGAATTACACAAGAAAAGATTATAATCTTCACAACCTGAAATGATTCCCAGTTTTTCGGCCAGGTCTATCTGTAACGGATTTTGAACGGCATTGCTATAAAAGCCGATTTTGTCCAGCTGATTTTTCAGACTTCGAATATAATGTGGATGCGAATGCCCAATGGAAATTACCGCATGGCCCCCATAGAAATCTAGGTAGTTTTGGCCCTTGTCATCGGTAACCACAATACCTTTTGCAGTAACTGGGGTGACATCATAAAGTGGATAAACATCAAATAAATTCATATTTCAAAAATCAAATTCTAACCCAAATATCAAATTCAATACAGTTGGCTTTAAAATGCCATTTTTATATGAGGTTGACATTTCAATCTGTCTTTTAGTTTGTTTTAAACTCCGATATCTTATCAAATGAAGCGACAATTCCACGTATGAGGGAAGAGCTCAATCCTTGGTGCTCCATTTCGTTAAGGCCTTGAATAGTGCAACCCATTGGGGTGGTCACCCGATCAATTTCTTCTTCAGGGTGGTTGCCCGACTCAATTAATAAATTCGCGGCCCCTTCACAGGTATGCATGGCCAGTTCTTGTGCTTCGGTGGCATCGAATCCTAATTGAATGGCGCCTTGGGTAGTAGCTCGAATTAAACGCATCCAAAAAGCGATACCACTGGCACAAATGACCGTGGCTGCCTGCATCTGACTTTCCGGAATCTCCATGGAATGCCCCATTCGGTTAAAAATCGCTTTTGCCAAGTCAATACGTTTTTTACCAATGTCGTTGGCACAGATACAGGTCATCGATTTTCCAACAGAAATGGCCGTATTCGGCATACTTCTGATTATATAATTTTCTTTGCCTATAATGCTTTCCATTTTTTGAATACTGAAACCCGTTATGGTGGAAATGACTACATGTTTCTCGGTCAGTAGATCTTTGATATCGGCTAAAATTTGGGCAAAATGCCCTGGCTGCACGGCAAAGATTAAAATATCGGATTTTTGGACCGCTTCACGATTATCTGAGGTTACGGTTACATTGCCATACTTTTCAAAATCTTTAATGCTTTTTGTATTTCGTTTGGTTAGGTACATGGTAGTTGCCCCGTTGGAATGCAAGACACCTTTTGCGATAGACAATCCTAAATTTCCGGTTCCTATAATGGCTATTTTCATGAATATTTTAGTTTTTATCCCCTAGCTTGTTCTGCAACTTACTTTATAGGTTTCAGTAAACGGGGAAATCTGTTTATTTTGATGCTATGTTTGTTAGGTTACGGGATTTACATCCCTTCCTTGCTAATACTATTGTGTCAGCGAGTGTAATCAAGAAACGATCGTGTTCCGTTGGTCGTACTCGACAGCGCTTGAACTGACAGCGATGTTTAAAATACCCCTGCTTTTAAATTTAAAGCTTGGGTCTCGGTAAAGCCGAACATCAAGTTCATGTTTTGTACCGCTTGCCCAGAAGCTCCTTTCAATAGATTGTCAATGGCCGAGGTAATCAACAATATGCCATTATGTTTATGTAAATGAATATGGCACTGATTGGTGTTCACCACTTGTTTAAGGTGAATAGGCTCTTCCGAGATATGGGTAAATGCAGCGTCTTTATAAAATGATTTGTAAAGAGCAATAGCTTCCGTTACGCTTCCTTCAAAACGGGTGTAGGCCGTGGCTAAAATTCCTCTGGTGAAATTTCCCCTGTTGGGAAGAAAAAAGAGTTCGCCAGCATCATATTGTAAGGATCTCAACCGCTCGTTTATTTCGCCTAAATGTTGATGGGTAAAGGGTTTATACCAGCTAGCATTATTGTTACGCCAACTAAAATGGGAAGTCTCGGAAAGGCTTACCCCTGCACCCGTACTGCCCGTAACCGCATTTACGTGGATATCATGTGTCAAACACCCATTTTTAGCCAAGGGCAAAAGTGCCAACTGTATGGCCGTAGCAAAACATCCGGGGTTTGCAATATAGTTAGCTTTCTTTATGACAGCTTTGTTCAGTTCGGGCAATCCGTAAATAAACGTCTTCCCTTCAAAATCAGCATCGGCCTTAAGACGAAAATCGTTGCTCAGGTCAATAATTTTCGTAAGCTTTGAAAAAGCATGTTCTTGTAAAAATTTAGAAGAATTACCATGCCCCAAACACAAGAAAATCACATCGACCTTTAAATTTACATCGCCTGTAAAGTCTTTGTCGGTAACACCCAAAAGATCGGCATGTGCCGTCGATACCTTTTTGCCTGCCCGGGTAGTGCTGTAGACAAAATCTATTTTGACTTCTGGATGGTTTAAAAGAATTCGAATCAATTCTCCACCCGTATAGCCCGATCCGCCAATAATACCTGCTTTAATCATCTTTATGATTTACATGATTATAAATTTTTCCGGAATTTGATAAAATTTTAATGAAGCCTTTGGCGTCATCTGCTGACCATGCTTTGTTCATTTCGCCATAACTGCCGAACGAGGCGTTCATAAGATCATGTTTGGACGAAATTCCATTCAATCTGAATTGAAACGGATACAGTCCAACAAAAACATCGCCAGAAACATTCTTTTGTGTATCGGTCAAGAAGGCTTCGATATTACGCATTACCTCATCGAGATAATTTCCTTCGTGCAATAACATGCCATAGAAATTGCCCAGTTGTTCTTTTTGAAATTGCTGCCACTTGCTCAAGGTGTGTTTTTCGAGCAAATGATGCGCCTTTATAATGATTAAAGCGGCTGGAGCTTCAAATCCTACACGTCCTTTAATGCCAATAATAGTATCGCCCACATGAATATCTCTTCCGATAGCGTATTTTGATGCTATGGCCTCGAGTTTTTCAATGTTTGCAACCGCTTTGTCCTTTTTGCCATTGATCGCTACCAACTCTCCTTTTTCGAAGGTGAGTTTAACCTCACTGGGTTCTTTTTCTTTTAGCTGGCTCGGATAGGCCGAATCTGGCAAGGCCTTGTTCGATGTCAGCGTTTCTTCACCACCTACAGAAGTACCCCAAAGGCCTCTATTGATCGAGTATTTTGCTTTTTCCCAAGGGTATGCTATGCCATTTTGTTTTAAGTATTCTATCTCAGCTTCACGCGAGAGCTTGTTGTCTCTAATTGGAGTGATAATCTCAATATCTGGGGCGATGATCTGAAAGATCATGTCAAAGCGTACTTGATCGTTTCCGGCACCGGTGCTACCATGGGCTATATATTGTGCACCCACTTTTTTGGCGTAGTTCACAATTTCAATAGCCTGTACGATTCGTTCTGCGCTAACTGAAAGTGGGTAGGTATTATTTTTCAATACATTACCGAAGATAAGGTATTTGACCACTTTGTCATAGAAGGTCTGTACCGC
>JBATIN010000131.1:0-4326 GCA_049667765.1 Flavobacteriaceae bacterium | reverse complement strand
GCGTCGTGTTCAACAAAACCATAAGGTTTAATGCGGTCGTAGATTTCAGCCATGTATTTTTTGACATGCTTGAACTTTTTGAAATCAACATTTCCACAAAGCGGAATTTCATCAGTAGAACAGGCCTTTAATTTCTTGCCGTCTTCTTCAAACTTCTTGGCAATACGGTCTACCACACGTTCGGCCATTTTGCGGTAACCCGTTAATTTTCCTCCTGCGATGCTTATCAAGCCGGTATCAGAAGTGAAAATCTCATCTTTTCTTGATAGTTCCGAAGCTGATTTTCCCTCTTCATGAATCAGAGGGCGTAAACCTGCCCAAGAAGAAACAATGTCTTTCATTTCCAAATTGATCTTCGGGAACATATTGTTAACGGCCGACAGGAGATAAATCGCATCGGCTAGGTCTGTTGTTACATGGTCTTTATCGAGATTGAAATTGGTATCGGTAGTACCTACATAGGTTACTTTTCCCCTTGGAATCGCGAACATCATTCGCCCATCGGGAATATCAAAATACACCGACTGTTTAACGGGCAGTTTCTCATACGGAAACACCAAATGCACCCCTTTGGTCAAATGCAAACGCTTTCCTTTTTTTGAGTTGTTAGTGCTGCGCAACTCATCTACCCATGGCCCTGCAGCACTGATGACATATTTTGCCTTTATCGTAAAATCAGAGTTTCCAACTCCATCTTTGACCTTTACACCTGAAATGATTTCATCAGTATATTCAAAATCTTCAACGGTCGCATAATTCAAGGCAAGGGCCCCGAATTGCAGACTGGTTTTGATGTTTTCAATGGTCAGTCGCGCATCATCGGTGCGGTATTCGGCATAGTAGCCCGCCCCTTTCAATATTTTCTTCGGAAGCAAAGGTTCCAGTTTCAAGGCCTCTTTCTTCTCCAACATTTTACGCTTGTCATCGCCCGTTACCTGCGCTAAAATATCGTATACTTTGAGTCCTACCGAAGTAAGCCATTTACCATAAGAACCATTCTCGATCAAAGGTAACAACATCTTTTCGGGAAGCACCAAATGTGGAGCCAATTTATGCACTATAGCCCGTTCAGAGCCTACTTCTTTAACCAACCAAAAATCAAATTGTTTGAGATAGCGTAAGCCACCGTGAATCAACTTGGTCGATTTACTGCTGGTACCTGAAGCAAAATCGTTTTTTTCAACAAGTGCCACTTTTAGTCCGCGTGAGGCGGCATCCAAAGCGATACCACCACCTGTGATTCCGCCGCCGATTACGACTAGGTCGTAGGTTTCTTTGGAGAGTTTTTTAATTGTCGCTTCTCGGTTTCGATTTGAGAATTTTATGTTTTTCATTTGATGATTTTCTTTATTATATGCTAGGTGGGTTTAAAGAGCTCCTCCCTTTAGACTTGTGCTGAGCCTGCCGAAGTAAAAAGGGAGGTGAGTTTTTTCACTTTGGTGTGAAAAAACACGTAGGGTTTGAAAACGCAAGCCTTGGCTGCAAATCAACTTGATGGAATCGTGCCTGAGTTAGATTGCGGGTCAAACTCCCCTTTCTTCCGCAAGCGGAATTCATTCCCCTCTTTTTCTAAAGAGGGGAGCCTTAGCTTTCTTCTTCTAAACTTCCTCCCAACCCTTGCTGCGTTCTACTGCTTTTTGCCATTTGCCATACAAACGTTTTCGTTTTACACGATCAAAGGTTGGTTTGAATATCCGGTTCATGGGGCGACTTTGGTCGATGTCTTTTTGGGTCCATAGCCCTACTTGAATTCCTGCTAAGAAAGCGGCTCCCATGGCGGTAGATTCTATGACTTCAGGACGATGGACTTCCGTATCCAGAATATCGGCTTGAAATTGCATTAAATGGTTGTTGGCACAGGCACCTCCATCTACACGAAGGTTGGCCAATTGAATACCCGAATCGTCTTCCATCGCCTTTAAAATATCCTTGGTCTGATAGGCCAAAGACTCTAAAGTGGCTTTTGCCAAATGTGCCTTGCCTGTATCTCGCGTAAGACCGAAAATGGCGCCACGGGCATACATATCCCAATAGGGTGCGCCCAAACCTGCGAAGGCCGGCACCACATAAACCGGATTTTCGCCTTCCACCGAATCTGCCAAAGCTTCTGTTTCTGGGGCATCTTTAATTAATTCCAACCCGTCGCGTAACCATTGTATGGCGGCTCCGGCAATGAAAATACTTCCTTCAAAGGCGTAATTTACTTTTCCGTTCAAGCCGTAGGCGATGGTCGTCAGTAATCCGTTTTTACTGAATTGGGGAGTTTCGCCCGTATTCATCAGCATAAAGCATCCGGTGCCGTAAGTGTTCTTGGCCGTTCCTTTGGTAAAACATCCTTGGCCAAATAAGGCGGCTTGCTGATCTCCTGCAATGCCGGCAATAGGAATTTTTATCCCATCCAACTCAAAATCGCCAAAATGATGGGCCGAGGGTTTTACTTCGGGCAACATACTTTTTGGAATGCTCAGCGCCTTCAACAAACGATCATCCCACTTTAAATTGACGATATCGTAAATCAGGGTTCGAGATGCATTTGTATAATCGGTTACGTGATTTTTTCGATTGGTCATGTTCCATACCAACCAAGTATCTATTGTACCCATGAGCAATTTGCCAGCATCGGCTTTTTTTCGCGCGCCGGCCACATTGTCTAAAATCCATTTGACCTTGGTGCCCGAGAAATACGAGTCGATGACCAAGCCCGTAGTTTTGCGGACATGCTCTGTGAGGCCTTCTTTTTTCAAATGTTCACAGATATCGGCCGTACGTTTGTCTTGCCAGACAATGGCATTATAAACTGGTTCGCCCGTATTTTTGTCCCATACCACGGTCGTTTCACGTTGGTTGGTAATGCCTATGGCCTTGATATCGCTAAGCGTAACCGCTGTTTTTTTAATCAACTCTTTGAGCACGCCCAATTGAGAATCCATAATTTCTTTTGGGTCATGTTCTACCCAGCCTGATTTTGGAAAGATCTGCTTGAACTCTTTTTGCACCATACCTTGGATCATGCCCTTTTCATCAACAAGCAAGGCGCGAGAGCTGGTGGTGCCTTGGTCTAGGGAGATTATATATTTCATCCGTTCAAATTTTATTGTTTTTCAGTTTTATTTTCAATGATGTTGAATTGGTCATTTTTAAGGGCTATTGTAACCTTATGTCCATATTCCAATCCTGCGATTTTTGGAAGTATCAATTCAAGCATATTCGGTATTTGAACATGATCTTCTTTAGTTTCAGGGTCGGGCATATAGACCAGCCCTTCATAGGATTCATCCTTATTATGAAGCGTTACATCAAAAAAGTAAAAATTCTCAGGAGGAATAAAATCCGACCAATTGATGTTCTTGAAAAAATATTTGGGTTTCTTTATTTCAAAGGAACAAGGCGAAATATCTAAATTGATCGTCCCCATGAAATAGGGACTCAAATTGAGCCCTCGTTCTAAAAAATGCTTGAATTGTTGTTTTAAGGTGCCTTCAGGATATCGGTCATCGTTGCCTTTTCCTGATGCAACGCCATGGCCCGACTTAATTTCCCCTTGAACTAGAATGTCTTCCATAGATCTTGCCCTGTTGGTTTTAATCCCCGAAGGTTAAATATAGGGCATAAACTTTCCATTACAAAGACCTGTGAGCTACTCTATGGTTATAGTAACCTTAACCTCATTACCAAGGGCATCAACGGCAGTGATTTTGTGAATTCCTTCGGAGGGCACGACCCCTATCTCGTGGAAGTTCTTCGTTTGGGCTATAAACCGTTCATCTATATACCAGTACACTTCGGTCTCGGGTTTTGCGTGGGCCAATTTTAAAATAAGCTCATTTTGTTTGCCCTCAAAGTTCTTGGCCAGGGAGATCCTGCTTCCGTTTTTAGGATAAATGAATTCCATGGGAGGCGCAATATTGCTTTTACAATCGTTGCGAAATGGAGGCAAGGGCTTATAAATAGGATGTGATTTTTTGTAGTAATATTCCATCAAAGGAGGTAGTACGAACCAAGATTCAGTTTTGGCTTCAGAAAGGTCGATACACGAAGAATTCACCTGAAATTGACCGAGTGGGTCGAGGTGTACCAATTGATGATATTGACAAGATTTTACATAATTCTGTTTGTTGGGAATGGATATTGGTTTCTTCGGACAGATATCCGTTGCCAAATAACCACTTTCTGCACAGACTTCAATTTCAACAAATTCATCCAAGGGTTTTTGAAACCAATTCGACCTAGGTAGTACATCGAAAACGTCAAATAGTACGGGTGCCGCACTGCTTACACCTGTTACATTAGGCCTTCCTTCACCATCGGCATTACCAACCCAAATAC
>JBATIN010000130.1:0-5092 GCA_049667765.1 Flavobacteriaceae bacterium | reverse complement strand
GTTTTAGGGGGTTGGGCCTTGTTCATTTTTTATGAAGATACTTCGCTACCTGCCGTAAATATCAATTTATACCAAGGTTTTGATGGGTTAAGCAATGCTGGTACTTCATTTACGTTGGATTCATTTTACGCGATTGCGGGTTCAGGAGCTAAGGCCTCCTTCCTTTCATGGGAGGGTGATTCGAACTTGGATGGTACGAGTTCTGGTTCAACGAACCCTGAAGAACTTTCAATCACAAATCAATCGGCTGTAACCAATGTACTTTCAGGAGACGGTGGCCAATCGGGAAATAATGCCTATAACTCGACCATTTATGATAATACCGTAGCTCCTGTGCATAATACTGCCACCTCCTATGGGGTAGACTTAGACACCTATGATATTTCAACATATATTTCTCCTGGTGATACTCAGGTTACCGCAAATGTTGACGTTGGGCAAGATTTTGTCATCTCAAATGCCGTGGTTTTGAAAGTGCCTTCTAATCTGGTTGCCGGTAGCGTATTTGAAGATGTGAACTATCCTGGCGGGGTGGGTCGTGACAGGGTAACAGCCTCAGGTCTGGCGGTACAAGGGGCCACTGTTGAAATTTTTGATTCTAGTGGTAATTTTGTTCAAAGAACAACTACCGATGTTAACGGACGTTATTCTTTTGGAGGGATACCCGATGGTACTTTTAGTATAAAGGCAGTTAATTCAACTATTAGATCAAATAGGGGCGGAGGTCTGAATTGTTCTGCATGTTATCCTGTACAGACTTTTAGGTCATACGAAAATGCCTTAACAATCGTCGGTGTAACGAACGAGGTGGGTGGTGCAAATCCTTCAGCTTTTCAAGATGTGGCACTTGGCGTTTTGGCTAATGCTCAAAGTGTTTCAACAGTTACTCTGGCAGGAAATGGTGTGGTGGGCATCGATTTTGGCTTCAACTTTAATACCATAGTGAACACTAATGATGTCGGTCAAGGTTCTTTAGGGCAATTCATTACCAATTCCAACGCCTTAGCCGAGACAGGAATGGATATAGAAGCCAACAGTATATTTGACCCGATAGCCGGTGTTGATGTTTCCATTTTTATGATACCTCCAACGGGTGACCCATTAGGAAGAACCGCAGATTCCAATTTTTCAAGCGGATACTTTGATATTAACATTCCAAATGGCAATTCCTTGCCGGCAATTACGGATAGTGACACCCGTATCGACGGTAGAACCCAGACTTCTTATTCTGGAAATACAAATTTAGGAACAGTGGGTTCAGGGGGAGCTTCAGTTGGCGTCTCCGCCTTAACACTTCCTAACTATGACCGACCGGAGATTCAAGTCCACAGAAATACGGGTAATGTTTTTCGTTTACAGGGCAATAATTCGGTTATTCGGAATATTGCAGTTTATGCCAACAACAATTCTGGGATTCAAGTTCTCGGTGGATCCTCAACAATTTCTAATAATTTATTAGGAACTAATGCCTTAGGAACTAACGCGGGAAATATCAATAATGGAATAGAAATTTCTAGTGGCACTACCAACATTGACGGTAATTATATTGCCACAAACACCGATTATGGAATATTGGTGAACGGAGGCACATCGGTTAGCATTCAAAACAACCATATAACGGCTAACGGAAATGCCGCATGTGATGACAATATATTAATTCAGAATGGGTCGGGTATTGTCATCAACCATAACCTAATAACAAATGCCGCATCCTTGGGAATAGATGGAGATGGTGTGGTGGGAAATATTGTTATTACGGAGAATTCCATTACGGGCTCCGGACAACATGGAGGAAATTGTAGTGGAAACATAGAAAATGCCGGTATTCTATTAGATGGCAGTAATTCATCCATTTCAAATAATATCATATATTCCAATGGCGGTTCAGGACTTGTTTTGGCCGGTGGAAATACCTTTGGAAACCTAATATCGCAAAATTCCTTTTACGCTAATGGTACGGCAGGTGCTGCCCTCGGTATTGATTTGGACGCATCCGATGATATCGGAGATGGGGTAACGCTAAATGATACGGGAGATACTGATAATGGCCCTAATGGTTCTATAAATTTTCCAATAATTTCAGGAGCTTACACCAGTGGTGCCAATTTGGTTATCGAAGGTTGGTCTCGACCAGGTGCAACCATTGAACTTTTTCTGACCGATATCAATGAAGGTTCGGCCATCGCTGGGGATAATCAGCTTGGCCAATCCACCGATTACGGCGAGGGTCAGGTATACTTGGCATCATTTGTAGAGGGTAGTGGAACTGATACAGATTCAACGAGCTCATCGTATACCGACGATGATGGAAATACCGACAATACCAATAAATTCAAGTTTAGCATACCATTGCCTCCAGGGGTCACCTTAGGTGAATTTGTCACTTCTACAGCTACTTTGTCCAATTCCACATCTGAATTTTCCCCAATGAGTATTATCAAAGCATACACGTTGATTACCAATCGAAGAATAACCTATAGGGTAAATAAGAATTAAAATTTATAATATAATTCTTACTAAATAAATTGATTTAACTTAATTTATTTTTGGTATACTGTTGATTATCAATTTCTTAAAAGTAGTATCTCGCAATACCATACTTCATTTATTAAAGGCTATACCTTGGATTAGCCTGATTTCACAACAAAACTTTTAACACTTCTCACAAATAGTTAATCTTTAAACTTGAAAAGAATTGTTTGGATAGTTCTTCCCCAAGTCCTACAGTTTTAGAATCATTAAAAATGCCGAGAAATTTATTACTCAAAACAACACTAATTCTATTACTGGGAGCAGGCACGATTGCTAAGGCCCAAACGACAATTACTACCCAAGTTTCCCAAGGAAGTGATGATGCCGAAGAAAGAGTATCAAATGGAAATATGGATCTTACAAGTTCCGATTTGGAGTTGACAAGTGATGGTGGTACCAACCAATTGGTAGGAATTCGTTTTCAGAATATTTCCATACCACAAGGAACTACGATAGTTAGCGCAAGTATTCAATTTACAACTGATGAAACTGACGCTGGTAATACCTCAGTTACCATACGAGGAGAAGATACGAACAACGCCAGCATGTTTGTAAATAGCAATAACAACATTTCGAATAGAACTTTGACCACAGCTTCTGTAAGCTGGAATAATATTCCATCTTGGAATTCTGTTGGCCAGTCTGGACCCAATCAAATAACGCCTGATCTTACAAGTATTGTACAAGAGATAGTAAATAGAGGTGGGTGGACCAGCGGAAACTCAATGGTTTTTGTCATCACCGGTTCTGGCGAACGGACTGCCGAGTCGTATAACGGCAGTTCCACGCAAGCTCCTGTATTATCCATTACCACTAACTTATCGTTAGACCCCTTACCGGTTATTGCTCCCAATCCTAATAGAGGACTACCTTTTATTTATTACGTTGCGGATAACCGGTCTGAATTGTATGCCGTGGCACCCGACCCAACGGCGTCGCCACTTCCTTCGCCTACGTTCACGAATGTTACTCTCGGCGGTTCGCCTGTCACTTTTTCAGGCGAAGGTGGAGGATATAGATCGACCGATCGACAGGTCTACGTATTTGAAGGTGATGAACCGACAACAAGTTCTGATATGTACTCAATTGATCCTTCATCAGGAGTCGCTACTTTAGTCAAAACCGATATTGTCGCAGGTCATGTCGAAGGCGCCGAATTTTGGATTAATAACAATACAGGTGAAGAAGTACTCGTAATCGTGTATAATAATGGAACGAGTGGTGGCGCTGATCGCCTTATGGCCATCAACCCCAATGCCAGCGGAGCTTTACCAGCATGGACACCTTATAATGGATACCCAATTACCCTATCGGGTGCTAGAAGTAATGCAGATGGTATTTCTTGGAATCCCGATACTGCGGAGTTTTATATTCAAAACGATAATAACGTAGATTATTATACAGTTGACATAACCTCCGGAGCTACAACTTTTGCCTTTACCACCTCCGCTGCCATAGATGGTGAGGGTATTACCTATGCTAGTGACGGAACGAATTATATCGAAGATGAGGATAACGTTGGTCTTGGCCGAACTATTTTTATCGTCGATACAAATACGGGAAATTTGATACCAGCCGCCCAACTGGGGAGTACCGGAGATGTTGAATCGATCATGGGAAATTTGGGTGTACGAAATGATGCGGGTGATGCGCCTTCCTCCTACGGCTATGCCGCCCATATTCTACCAGTTTTAACGGCAACTCCATTGTCGATTTATATGGGAGTCGTACCGCCCGACAGCGAAGACCCCTTTGTAAATTTTAGTTTAGGAAATAGCGATGATAGTACAGGTGATGATGAAGATGGTGTTAGCAGTGGCGGTTCCGACCTATCAGGTCAGACATTGAGCCGGGGTCAAGTTAAACTCATCAATGTGGCCACCAACGGAGCAGGAGTGTTGAATGCTTGGATAGATTTCAATCGAGACGGTGACTTTGATGACTTTGGCGAACAAATTGCCAACGATGCAGCTCCTCTTGCGGGCAACATTATTCTAAATGTACCAATACCTGCCGCGGCTTCGGTGGGCACCTCTTATGCGCGTTTCAGATTTTCTTCGGATATCGGTTTGCCCCCGGGCAATTCCGAAGCAAGCAATGGTGAAGTAGAAGACTATCAGGTTATATTAAAAGACGATGTATCCTGTCCTCCCAGACAAACCCTAGCCGAAACCATTACTTACTCGCCGGTTTATGCCACTGCAGTAATTGTTGATAATAGCGTGGGGGGGCAAAATAATGCATTGGGAAACAATGATGCTACAACCGCCAATTTTAATAATACCAATGACGAATTGGTGTTAGAAATGGGCGAATCTATCAATAATGGCGATTCGGTTACCATAAATGGTGAAGATGGCGATGATTTTGATATCTGGGTGTCATCTAGTGCGTTAGGTCCATGGACGCAAGTAGGATCGAATGCACAATTGGATTTTACTTTTGTCTCGCCCATTACTTGGTTGTACATCCGCTTTAAAAGCGCAAATGGAAGTTTTACCCAAAATCTTAGTTATATCAATGCCTCTAAATCTACTTCCACTTTGAATTGTGTGCCTGA
>JBATIN010000129.1:0-3433 GCA_049667765.1 Flavobacteriaceae bacterium | reverse complement strand
CCTCCAGATGGTTTCTTAAAAACCACATGGGGAGTTTACCCAGCTGGCGGTAAATTTGACGATAGCAGCTTTGAAGGGCTTGGCTTAGGCGATGGAGCCGGCGGAAACGGGGTAACCCCTATGTTATTGGCCTCTTCGGTTGACTTTTTGATCGCAGAAGCTGCCATGATCGAGAACGATCCTGCTGCTGCTAAAACAGCCATCTTGAACGGCCTAAGCAAATCTGTAGCCAAGGTAATGAGCTTTGGTGCTAAAGATCCTGGTTATGACGCTTCATTTGCGCCATCTGCAGCAGACATTACTGCACATAGTAATGCTATTGCCTCCGCTTTCGACGCGGACGCAACTGGTGGATGGAATGTACTTGCCAATGAATTCTTTGCCTCGTTATTCGGTAATGGTATAGATGCCTATAACTTCTATAGAAGAACGGGCTACCCGACTACCTTGCAACCGAGTCTTGAACCTAACCCAGGTGGGTTTATGAGGTCGATATTCTATCCGGCCAACTTTGCGAACAATAACAAAAACGTTCAGCAAAAAGCGGAAGTTACGGAACAAGTGTTCTGGGACAACAACCCCGCCTCACCAGCATTTCCAGTAGCTAACTAAAAAAATGAGAAAAATGAAAAATAAATTTTTTAAAACAACAACGGTGCTTTTTGCCCTAACGGCAATACTGAGCTGTTCATCGGATGATAAGGTTATCGATATCGTGGATGGTGGTATTACGAACGGAGGGTTTCTACGTACCCTAGAAATTACTAGCCCTAGTCTAGACATCTCTGATAATTCATCATTCTTCGGTGCAGATCTTGAGTACCAAGATAACGAAGGATCAAAATTATTATCGGAGGTTAAGGTATATGCAGACTTTACGGATAACAATGGTAATGGCTTTTCAAAACCGGAAGCTTTGGTTAAGTCTATACCAGGCTCAACATTTACACCTGGGCCTCCATACAACCTCCCTCAAGCCAGCATACAGGTTACTTTAGGTGAAATGTTGACCGCATTGGGTATTCAAGCAGGTCAATACAACGGTAGCGATGTGTTTGGAATTCGTTTAGAAGCCGTTTTGACCGATGGAAGAACTTTCAGCAAAGATGATGCCAATGGAAACATCGCTGGTTTGGGTGGGTATTATTCCTCGCCCTATGCCTATAGCGCCGCCTTGGTTTGCCCACCGGTACCACCGGCAGATGGTGATTGGACAATCTCTATGGAAGATGCCTATGGCGACAGTTGGAACGGAGCATCCTTGACCATTACACTCGACGGGACTCCTTACGAGTTCTTGGTTGATGATGTCGAAGCGACTAGTTCTGTAGAAACGTTGAACGTGCCCGCTGGGACTCAAGTCATATCGATTATTTTTAACTCTGGTTCATTTAATGCCGAAGTTGGTTTTACGATTACCTCGGCCAACGGCAATGTCATCCTTACCCAGACCCCTTACACTACAAATCCAGCGGTAGGTCTTGAACTTATCGATTACTGCGTAACAAACTATTAACAAACGATACGCATTTTACAGAAAGGCCTGGACATCAATTGTCTAGGCCTTTTTTATCTGCTCGTTTTAATTATTTCATAAAAATATTAAGCAGCAAAAGAATTGTTTTACCAAGAAGTTATGCTCACTATCGTAAAATGTTTATTCGTTCAAATCGATGTTGCTAGTTTGTGATTATAAAGTGACATGATAAGGCGTACATCAGGGTATAATTACGATTGATCTCTGCGTACGATAACCAAAATAGACAATGTAGGTTATGTAAAATTTATTTAGAAAAAGACTTATGAAATTGAATCGTATTTTTCGGCCCGCACACTTCTTCCTGTTCTTGATTCTGATTGTTTTACTACAATCTTGTTCAAGAAGCGAGACATTTGAAATAGATAATAACATGGTAGCACCTACCACCCCTCCAATTGAAGAAAAGGAAGAAGAAGAAGAAGAAAAGATAAAAGATTTTATCCCAGAAGGTAAAGTTGAAGTTTTAAATAAAGACAGGGTTAACGACAGTTATATACTCATCAACAATTCGGGCACCAACAGGGTTTATCTTATTGACAAAGAAGCTAGGCTGTTGCATGAATGGAAACTTACCAATAATATAGGAAATGACGTTTTTCTATTGCCAAATGGGAAGCTCCTCGCCTCACTAGAGGCCGATGAACCAAAGATTCGTTTAGGCGGTATGGGGGGCCAATTACAGTTTGTTGCTCCCGATGGAACCGTTGAATGGAAGTTTGATTACTCCTCTCCGGAAAGAGAGACACATCATGATGCCGAGCTACTTCCAAATGGCAATGTCATAGCAATGGTATGGGAAAAACATTCGGTGGAAGAAGCCATAGAGGCAGGCTTTGTTTTAGAAGAAGAAGTGTATGTCGAATCTATTATCGAAGTTAATCCGACTACCCAAGAAATCGTTTGGGAATGGAGTTCTTGGGATCATTTAATTCAAGAACTTGATAATACCAAAAGCAATTATGGTTCGATTTCAGAACATCCCGAACGTATTGATTTTAATTATGTACCCATTTCTGAGGGTTCTACAGCTACCAAAGGCGATATAATGCACGCAAATGGAATTGCTTACGACGAAGTAAACGATGTTATACTGTTAAGTGTGAACTTTTATTCAGAAGTCTGGGTAATTGATCACAGTACCTCCACGGCTGAGGCCGCTACAAGTAGCGGTGGAAATTATGACAAAGGCGGAGATTTGATATATCGTTTCGGAAACCCAGAAGCCTATCAGAACAATTTCGGACAACGACTTTTTTATAACAACCACTTTCCGAATATTTTAAAAGGCGAGCATCAGGGCAAGTTGCTTATATTCTCTAACGGCAACGACAAAGAACAGTCTACCGTTTTTGAAATGTATCTACCCGAAGAATTTAACTTAAGAGCGAAAACTAATAATGAACTTAAAATATCCTGGAGCTTTACTGACCCTAATCTTTACTCTTCAAGGGTCTCGGGAGCTGTTCCACTTCCCAACGGAAATATCATGATTACAGAAGGGGATTATGGCATCTGGGAAGTAACTCAAGAAAAAGAGGTCGTCTGGAAATTCAGTGCCGATGGTTCCTTTTGGCGCGCCTATCATTATGACAAGGATGCACCCGGGATTCTTGCTTTAGGACTTGAATGATCAAGACGCTTAAAGCGCTTCCCCAATTTCGCTTGAATTACGTTCGAAAACCATCAAGACCCGAATACTTTTTTAAACTTAGTTTGGCAAAGTTCATAAAATACCTCGATATATAAAGTCGTTCAACTAGCTATTTGTACTTGTTTTAAAATTATCCGTATCTTTTGCCAAAAATTTTACAAAAAAATTAGTACTATGAAGAATTTATTATCTGCTTTCGCGCTCCTCTTGGTTAGTAATCTCCTTTTAGGGCAACAAGGGGT
>JBATIN010000128.1:0-1676 GCA_049667765.1 Flavobacteriaceae bacterium | reverse complement strand
CAATAGATAAATTGTTGTAATTTTTCGGCATTGGTAAAATAACTAAGCACACTTACGATAGCTGCCGTGATGCTGCCGAACATTAATCCTATAATCAACAAGGCCATGGTGTCCTTCACTTTCGTGGCTACACCCATTACGACCAGCAGTACCAAAAAACTGCCAATACTGGCGGCTATTGCAAGAGTGATATCATTGATCATGCCTACCACTAAAACCCCTGAAAAGAGCGAAGATCCCATTATGAGTAGGGCGGCGCCTAGACTTGCCCCGGAACTGATGCCCAATACAAAGGGTCCGGCCAAGGGGTTTCTGAACAAGGTCTGCATCAAGAGTCCGCTTAGGGCCAAACCACTGCCGACCAGCATAGCTGTAATGGCTTTGGGGATCCTATAATTCCAAATAATATATTGCCATGATTCATTTTGAACAGGTTGACCAAAAAAGCCGCTCAAGGTTTCTTTAAACGGAATGGAAACCGAGCCCAAACTTATATTGACCCCAAAACAAACTACTAAAAGAATAAGTAGAAGCAAAAACGAGTAACGATATGTTTTCGGGTTTTCCAATTAATCCAAGGGTTTAAAAAAGAACAATTGATGGTCAGGAAGCAGTTCGGGGTGAAAAATATGAATGAGGTCTTGCAAGACCAGATCAGGCCGCTGAGGGGCCAGTTCATAATAGAGCATGCCGCCGGTAGCTCCCATAGTTTTGGCAAACGTATAGATTTTTTTACGCTTGAACGCATTGAATTGAAGGTAATGTCGGTTCGCTTCTTCCATAGTTTCGTACGAGGTAAACTGTGAGGGCGAGACCCAGAATTCAGACATTTGACCCTTATCGAGCACATGTTCAATGCTCAGGGAAAGGCTTCCGGTTTCACTGGTGTCGGCAAAGAGATAATCGGCGTTGGCGTCGGCCAAAAAAGTAGCGGCCCAACTCCTGCCACCGGGCATATACCAGACATCTTTGTACAAAGCGCCGCTGAGTACCGTGGGGCGGTGGGTCGCTTTTTTAGCCAATGCAATGGCCTTGGTATAGGCTTGTGCTATGGTGTTGAAAATGGAATCAGCTTGCATTTCCTTCTGAAAAAAGGGCGCGAAAAACTTGATCCATTCTGCTTTTCCTAGGGGAGTTTCCTCCGTCCAATCCCCATTATAGACAACGGGAATATTGGACCGTTGCAAGGTTTCATAGGCTTTATTTTGTTTACTGATTCCGAAACCGACCACCACATCAGGATTCAGTTCGATCACCATCTCGGTGTTGATGGCTTCATTGTTGCCCAATTCTTTGATCTGCCCGGCATCAATGCGTTTTCTCGCCTCTTTTGAAGAAATATATTGGGTGTCTGGAAAACCCGATAGTTGGTCAAGAACCCCAAGTGATTCAAGAGCAGGTATGTGCGTGGTAGAGGTCACCACAATGCTTTCCACGGGAACAGTTACCACAGCGTCGTAATCTTCTTTGTTAAGGGAGGAAAGGGCCGTACTATTTTTAGGAATAAGGGCATAAGTGAATTCGGCATCAGCATCGGGCCAAGGTGAGTTGATTTTAATAACGGTCATCTCGCCAATTTTTTCAATGGAAAAGCCTTTGGCATGGTCAATAGCAACCTTTTTAGTGCGTTCGGGTAGGGTATTTTGTAATTTATTCTCAGGTCTGCAACTAGAAAT
>JBATIN010000127.1:0-1556 GCA_049667765.1 Flavobacteriaceae bacterium | reverse complement strand
AAACGACTTGCTGTTAGGGTAACCTAAATAATCAAGGCCAGCGCCAGGTACGCCATTCGAATTGGCGTTGGATACTGAAACTTCAGGATCGAAACCAGAGTAATTAGTAATGGTTAAAATATTAGCGGCATTAAAGAACACCCTTAAATTGTCTATGTATTTTGAGTTCGAAACATTAAATGCATATCCAAGACCTAGGTTGCCCAATCTTAAGAAATCTCCTTTTTCCAAATATAATGAAGAAGGTGTTGCAACGTTACTCGCTGATTCTCCAGAATCGATATAAGAAGCCGGCATGTTTCTTCCGCCGTTAAAGGCACTTGGGTAAAAATAGGCATTAGCGGTGTTGTTATAAATATAATGTCCAAATTGACCGTACCAAGCCGTCGTGAAATCGAATCTTTTATACCTAAAGTTGGTATTGAAACCTAAGTTAAAGTTTGGCACACCAGTTTTGCCCGATAATAAAACTTCTGGGGCATCTGCCAATGTAGTAATAGATCCATCTTCTCTTCTAAAGGTTGAAAGTCCATCACTATCGAAACCTGCAAAATCTTTAGTGTAATAGGTGAAAGGAGCTTCGCCATCACGAACGATTTGTACAAATGCGTTGGTTAAACCTTGACCTCTTAAAGCGCCGGTAAATTCGATTCTGTCAAAATCTTTCATAATTGCCTTCACGTAAGACATATTGGCACCGATAGAAAAATCGATGTCCTCGGTTTGAATAGCATCATAATTGGCAGAAAATTCAAATCCTGAATTTTCCAAGGTTCCAGCTAAATTGATAAATCTTGGCAAAGCAGCTCCAGGAACACCACCCGCAGGATCGGTAGGAAAAATAAGGTCAGCGGTTTGCTTTAAGAAATAATCTAAGCTACCTGATAATTTGTTATCTAAAATAGCGTAGTCAAGACCAAGACCATAAGTAGTCGTAGTTTCCCATTTCAAGGCACTGTTTACGTTAGTCGAAGGGCTAAGTTGTGCATTATTATATTGCCCAACAAAAAGTGCCGAGTTGTTGTTGAACTCTTGGTTACCGGTAATACCCCAGTTTCCTCGTAGTTTAAGGACATTAAAATTACCCTCGGCATTGTCCAAGAAATTATAGGCGATACCTACCGCAGGGAAAGTACCGTATCGGTTATCGGCTCCAAATCTTGTAGAACCATCGATACGAATCGAACCATTTACAAGAAGGTTTTCATAAATCACCGTTTCTAATCTGGCATAATACGATTGTAGCTCATTTCTAGAACGGAATGAATTGGTTCTAGTCTCAGTGGCAACGCCGCCTTCCATATTATCAATTAAGTTGTATTGATTTACATTAAAATCCCTAGCGGAAACAAAATTACCCTCTTGGTTGTAATCATAATATGAATATCCTAATAAGGCTTTCAACGAAAAATTATCGGATACCTCAGTATTGTAAGTAAAGTAGTTCTCAATTGTTTTATTGAACCTTTCAAACGTGTTTAATGTGGCATACCCAGCAACAGGATCACCATCTGGGCTTGTTCTAACTGTATAGTCAAAATCTTGTAACCTAAAAG